>JBBDKK010000192.1:0-13396 GCA_040879395.1 Phycisphaerales bacterium | reverse complement strand
GCCTTGGCCAGGCGATCGCCGATGGACAGCGCCACCTCGTGGGCCGTCACGGGCTTGTCGAAGGATTTCACGGAGCCGTCGGGGAGGGTGATGTTGGGCATGGTCTGCTCGCTGGAGGGTGGTGGATGCTGGAGGGTGTTCAATCGGGCCGCGGGTGCAATGCTATGAAAAAACGCCCGGCGGTGGCCGGGCGTCGCGTGCGTTTTCTGCAGCAATATCCAGCCACCGTCACCGGGGGTTCGTGGTCGGGTTCGTGGTGGCGGTCGTCCGGATCATGCGGCCATTACCTTAGGCCCACCCGGGCCGCCGGGCAATCTCAAGAACAGCACCCGTCGGCGCACCCGCACCCATCGGGCTTGGTGGCGACGATATCCACGCTGGTCAGGTAATCGGTCACCGATTTCCCCTCAGGAAGCGTCGCCGCAACCTTCTTATACAGCGGATCGGCGGCCTGCGTCAGCGCCCGCACATACTCGGGCTTGGGCGTCAGCGACACATCCCCCAGCCCCGCCTTGTGCATCTGGAACCGCAGGTCCTCGATCAGGGCCGCGCCCGCGATGCACCCGGCCCAGGACTCCACGATCCCCTTGACGGCCTCGGGTAGCGGCTCGAACAGGGCGATATCGCTGATCGCCACCCGCCCTCCGGGCTTGAGCACCCGGGCGATCTCGTCCCAGACGCCCTGCTTGTCCAGCGCCAGATTCAGCACACAGTTGCTCATCACCACATCCACCGAGTTATCCGCCAGCGGCAGGTGCTCGATCTCGCCCAGCCGGAACTCGACATTGTCCAGCCCGGTCCGCTGGGTATATTGCTCGGCGTTCCGCCGGGCCTTGCCGATCATCTCCGCCGTCATGTCGATCCCGATCGCCCTGCCGGCTGCGCCGACCTTGGGCCCGGCCAGGAAGATGTCAAAGCCGCCTCCCGAGCCCAGGTCCACGACCGTCTCCCCGGGCTTGAGGTTCGCGATCACATTGGGATTCCCGCACGAGAGCCCCATGTTGGCGTCCGCAGGCAGCGCGGCCAGTTCCTCCTCGCTGTACCCGATCTGCCAGGCCAGCTCCGTGGGGTCGATCGACTCGGTGACTCCGCAGGCCCCGCCCTGGCAGCAGCTCCCGGTCCCGGCCGCGGCGTTGCTGGTAACGGCGATGTTCGCGTAATCGCCACGGATCCGGTCTCTGATGGCTTCGTTGGTACTCATCGTGCTTCTCCTTCATCATCACCGGCCTGCGCCGGTGGGGGGGTAAGTGTTCACTCAGTTACAGCCCGATTGGCCCTGGCCGGCGGGCTGCAGCTCATGTCGGGGCAACACCCCTCACGCTGCATCCGGGCCAGCTCGCACGGTTCGATCGCATCGATATTCGTCAGCGTCTCGCGGTCACGCAGGATCACCTCATCGCCCAGCGCATGCCGCCGCACCATCGCCAACGCATCGGCCGCGGGCGGTGCGGGCTGATCCGGCAGGCGGTAATGCACCCACCGCCCCTCACGCCGCGATTCCAGCAGCCCCGCGCCCTTGAGCATGGCCAGATGCTTGGAGACCGAGGCGCCCGAGAGGTCGATCAGGGCCACGAGCTGGCACACGCACCGTTCCCGGTCAAGGCAAGCCGCCAGCAGGCGGAGCCGGTTGGGGTCCGCCAGGGCGTTGGTGAGCAGGGCGAGTTGTTCCAGGGGGGTGTTCATTCGATTTCTCATTTTCCTAAACAAGAAAATAACATGGAATCGGCCCCCTGTCAAACCCGATGGGAAAGTTTTCAGACGGAACGAAAAAATATTCACGCATTTCCGGATATATCCATTCTTGATACATAATTTTCAGGTATATTGGACCGATCCAATCCGGGAGGTTACCCATGATCACACTCAAGCAAGACCACTCCACGCTCGTTGTTCTCTCCGTCCTGGCCGATGGCCCGTCCTACGGCTACGCCATCTCCAAGGCCATCGCCGCCCGCTCCGAGGGGCATTTCAAGCTCACCGCCTCGGGCATGTACCCGCTGCTCACCAAGCTCGAAAAACAGGGCCTGGTCACCACCAGCTGGGAAGAGGTCAAGGCCGAGGGCGCCGACCCGGAATCCAGCGGCCGCAAACGCAAGTGGTACGACCTGAGCCCCAAGGGCCACAAGCAGCTCGCCAAGCACATCGAGGCCCACCGCCAGATGCAATCGCTCATCGATGCCTTCGTGTCACCCACAACCACACACGGCACCACCGCATGACACATCTCAGCAAGGACAACCCGAACCCGGAGCCACCAGTCAGCCGCGACGGCCCCGCTCCGCATGATGGAGTTGACTCCTGGCTTGATGTGCTCACCTCGATGCTCTCGCTGCCAGCGTCGCAGCGTGCCCAGGTCCGAGACGAACTCGAGGACCACCTGCGCAGCCGCGTGGACGACCTGCTCATCGCGGGCAAGCCCGAACCCGAGGCTATCCGCACCGCCATTGCCGAGCTTGGCGAAACCGCCCAACTCGCCCGTCATATCACCAGCGCCAACCGCACACCCAAATCATTCAGGAGATTCGCCATGAACGCCACCTTCTTCGTCCTCGCCGGCTCCATCCTCACCGCCGGCGTGAGCATGATGATGCCCAGCGCACCGCAACAGCAGACCAGCAATACGGGATCAGAATCCGTAGTGGCGATTGACAAAGAACCCTCGGATGAAAGCTCTTTCGATTCATTCACGGTTGATGTCCGCGATGCCACCGTCGCAGAGTTCATCCAGCAGATAGACCGAAACATTGAGCGCCCGCTCATCGTGCACTGGGAACTGATCTCTGACCTCGGCTTCAATCGCGATGCGCCGCTTGACATCGATGCCGACCCAATCCCCGCTGGTCTCGCCCTCACGATCCTTGCGGAGCGCACTGAACCCACCCTAAGCGATTCAATCGCGGTGCTTGAGAAGGATGACCGGATCGAGATCGGTACCCGTTCCCAGTTTGACCGAAGAACATCCGAGAAACGGATTTACGACCTTTCCATTTTCACTCCTGAAGCCCAAGTGATCATGCGAGGCAATCAAATGCATCGGTCCGCACCGAGAGTGAGCACAGAGAACGAGATGACGCGTATCAGAGGACTGCTTCAATCGCACATATCCTCAGACGCATGGGTTGACTTCGGCGGCGATATCGCCAGCGCCACGGTTCTGAACACAACACTCGTCGTTTCGGCGCCCGTGCGTATGCACACCCAGATCGACGCATTGCTCGGCAAGCTCATCGAGCAGCACATTGCTCAGTTGCAAGAGAAGGAAGCACACCAGCAACGCATGATCGAGCGTGCCAGCGGTGAGTTTTCCCAAGTGCGTGACTCATTGATGAGCGTTCGAATGGAGTTGCTCGAGAAGCAGGAAGAGTTGAAGCGCGTCGGAATCAGCCCTTTCAATGACACGGCCGATCCGGAGGCACGGGCGGAAGCCGAGAAGCGTTCACTAGAAGTGCAAGCACAACAGGAAGACCTCAAACTGAAAGAACGCGAACTCCTGACCCGCCATGATCACCTCCAATCGATCATCATCCAGAGCGAATACGAAGAACTCACCGCCTTAATCGACTGATACGACCCCGGGTGCCCTTTCTCATCATTCACCCTCCCGCAACCCCACATCTTGTGGTATGATCCATCCGCACCCCCACAACGGAGGCCGCGAATGATCTGCCCATATTGCGCCCACAACCAGGACAAGGTCATCGATTCCCGCTCCACCGAGGGCGGGGCCGTCATCCGCCGTCGCCGCCATTGCCTCAAGTGCGACAAGCGGTTCACGACCTACGAACGGGTCGAGCCCGCCGGGCGGCTGATGGTCGTCAAACGCGATGGCTCACGCGTCCCCTTCAGCCCCGAGAACATCATGCGCGGCGTCGCCAACGCCTGCGGCAAGCGACCCATCGCCGAGGACCTCAAACAGGCAATCGCCACCGCCGTCGAGGAAGAACTCCACGCCGAGTTCGAGCGCGAGGTGCCCACCCAACTCGTGGGCGAGCGGGTCATGGCCAAGCTGCGAAATGTGGACAAGATCGCCTATATCCGCTTCGCCACCGAACACCTCCAGCTCTCGACCCTCGAAGACATCCAGCGCGAACTCGACGATCTCTCCTCCCGCCCAACCACCGGCCCCGACCAGCAGGGCCTGTTTGGTGTCAAGGCCCCGAAGTAGCTCATTATCTGGGTGCCACGACTCGCCATCTTCGGCGCAGTAGTGTCTTGTGGAGCACCGAAGAGCACTACTGCGCGGCATGCCGCGAGTAGTGGCACCCCGACTCAGTTCGTCTACAATCATCAACACGCCGACCCATCCGACGAAAGGTGATCCCATGCCCTCCAAAGTCCGCAAAACCCCCGCCGAATGCTTCCAAGGCCTCGCCGATGACGGCATCCTCCATGACGGCATGATGTGCATGGTCGGCGGCTTCGGGCTCTGCGGCATCCCCGAGCAGCTCATCATCGCCCTCCGAGACACCGGGACCAAGGACCTCACCTGCGTCTCCAACAACGCCGGGGTCGACGACTGGGGCCTGGGGCTGCTGCTGCAAACCAAGCAGATCAAGAAGATGATCTCGAGCTATGTGGGCGAGAACGAGGAGTTCGCTCGCCAGTTTCTCGCCGACGAACTGGAGGTCGAGTTCAACCCCCAGGGCACCCTGGCCGAGCGCGTCCGCGCCGGCGGCGCGGGCATCCCCGCGTTCTATACTGCCACCGGTTTCGGCACGATGGTCGCCGAGGGCAAGGAGACGCGCAGCTTCAATGTTCCCAATGGCGGCGGGGAGAAGGAGTTCGTCATGGAGACCGGGCTCTTCGGCGACCTCGCGCTCGTCAAGGCCGCCAAGGCCGACGAGTTCGGCAACCTCGTCTTCCATGTCACCGCCCGCAACTTCAACCCTGACATGGCCACCGCGGCCAAGTTCGTCATCGCCGAGGTCGACGAGATCGTGCCAACCGGATCTATGCACCCCGACGAGATCCACCTCCCCGGCGCCTATGTCGACCGTGTCGTGCAGACGGTCAGCGAGAAGCGTATCGAGCAAAGAACAGTGAGCGCATCATGAATCTGCCAGGAGACACCAATGGCGCTCGCGGTTCCGGGGCGAAGACGAATCAGCAGAACGATACGCTTGCTTCCAGTGAGATCGTCCAGTTAATTGTCGAGGGTTACCGATTCGTCTCGGGAACTACGCTTGTCATCATCGACGCCGCGCGGCGCTTCCTCGAACGGGGGCGCCCCGCATCGACCTTGATTGCCGCATTTGTGCTCTATATGGTGGCGGTGCTGCTCATACAGATGAGCCCTCTATGGTTTTCAGATGCGATCAAGGCCCAAGAGGCAGGTTATCGTGGCCTCCAGCAGTATGAGAGCGCCATTCGGATGATGCATTTCGTCTTATTCGTGGCATCGATGGCCCGCATTGCCGCAATCATGCTGGGAGCGTGGGCTCTTGTCCGCCTCATCGCCGACGCCTTCAAATCGGAGAAAACCAATGCCTGAGCGAGCCATGGATCCCGCCGACGCCAAACCCTTCTACGCCCGTCCCAAGTTCATCACCAGCGTGATCCTCGCGATCATCTTCCTCATCCTGATCTTCCAGAACTCCGAAGCGATCTCGATCGACATCTTCTTCTGGACCGCCATCGTCCCCGCGGCCCTGCTCTACCTCATATTCTCGCTCATCGGCTTCACCGTCGGCTGGCTGCTTAAGCAGTCCCATGCCGCCGCCAAGTCCCGGCGCTAGCAGAGCCCCAAACCCGGGGGATCAGATCGTGGCGGGTGCCGGGTCGGCGCACGCGGGGAAGCAGTGCCCGGTGCGGTTGGCGATGCGCACCAGCGCCAGCATTACCGGCACCTCAACAAGCACGCCCACGACCGTCGCAAGGGCCGCGCCCGAGCCGAGCCCGAACAGGGCGATGGCCACGGCCACGGCCAGCTCGAAGAAGTTGCTCGCCCCGATCATCGCGCCGGGAGCGGCGATGTTGTGGGGGATCTTCCAGAGCTTGGCCCAGCCGTAGGCCAGGAAGAAGATCAGGAAGGTCTGCACCGTCAGCGGGATCGCGATCAGGACGATGTGCAGCGGGTTGGACAGGATCACATCGCCTTGGAACGCAAAGAGCAGGACCAGCGTGATGATCAGCGCCACCGGCGTTACCTTGCCGATCCGGGGCATGAACAAGGTGGTGAACCACTCCTCGCCCAGCCGCTTGATGAGCATCACACGCGTCAGGTACCCCGCGGCCAGCGGGATCACGATGTACAGCAGCACCGAGAGGGCCACCGTGTCCCACGGCACACTGATGTCCGAAATCCCCAGCAGCAGCACCACGATCGGCGCGAAGGCCACCAGCATGATCAGGTCGTTGACCGAGACCTGCACGAGCGTGTACGGGGCGTCGCCGCGGGGGAGATAGCTCCACACGAAGACCATCGCCGTGCAGGGGGCCGCGCCCAGCAGTATCGCGCCGGCGAGGTACTCGCGGCCGAGTTCTTCGGGGATCCACCTTGCGAAGACGACCATGAAGAAGAACCAGGCGATGGCGAACATCGTGAACGGCTTGATAAGCCAGTTGACGGTGGTGGTGACGATCAGGCCCTTGGGCTGGCGCCGGATGCGGAGAATCGACGCGAAATCGATCTGCAGCATCATCGGGAAGATCATCGCCCAGATCAGGATGGCCACCGGAATCGAGACGCTGGCGTACTCGAAGCGGGACAGCGTTTCGGGCACAGCCGGCAGGAAGCGTCCCAAGGCGATGCCCGCGATGATCGCCAGGGCGACCCAGAGGGTCAGCAGGCGTTCGAACGCGTTCATGCCCTTGCCAGCCGCGGCCGCGGACTCCTGTGCGGTTTCTTCCTTCACGAAGTGCTCACTTTCTGCTTTGCCGGGGGCTGCGATTCAGCACCACGAGGTCGGGTAAGGAATGATCCCACCCGCGCGGCGCCGGTTCTTTGAAGAATCGGTAAAATGGTTGCAAAAAAAGTGAGCACCAGAAGGTGCTCTCTCGCGTCAATGCCGCCGAAGGGATGGTCGGCCTTATTCGGAAGGGGAGGCCTGAAAATGACCGATCACGGGCAGCCCGCGCTGAACGCGCTCAGGAACGCCGACACATCGAAGAAGTCGTAGTTCCCGTCACCCGTGAAGTCGCCGGCGGGCTCCTGACCCGTGAAAGCTGTGAGGAACGCGGAGATATCGAAAAAGTCCAGATTGCCGTCGCCCGTCAGGTCGGCGTCGCACTTGTCGCCGGTGCCGAAGTTCTCGATCAGGAAAGCGCTGGTCGTCCCGTCCATGAGCGCCCCGTAGCCGACGATGTCGCCGTCGTTGTTCACCCCGGTTGCCTCGATCAGCACCGCGAACTCGCTCTGAGGGCCCAGCAGGTCGTTGAGGTCGTGCATCTCGCCGTTGACATAGGCCCACGCGTGGGGATCGAGCACGAAGTTTCCGTCCCACGCGTAGCCCACGATCATTCCGCTGTCGTTCACATCCGCGGCCTCGGAGGTGTCATATCCGTCCAGCGTCCCCAGCGTCTGCACCAGGTTCCCCGGTTCGCCCGTGAATATGCACGCGTTCCCGCCGGTGGTGGTGGAGTTGAACCCGCTGTGCCCGACCATCAGCCCGTTGTTGTTGATCGCCTTGGCCTGCGAAAAGAAGAACCCCTGCGGGTTGATGTCCTGGTTCTCATACCCGCCGCCCCCGTCGGGCACGGCGTGCGTCGCGTCGTCCGGGTCGCCGAAGAAGAACGCGCTGCCGACCAACTCTCCGTCGTTGTTGACGCCGTAGTTGGCGCCGCCCATATAGAAGCTACCAGCACCCACAGTCTGGGCCGGGTTAACCTGATCCCAGATGAAGCCCTTGGAGAACCCCGGGCTCAGCGGCGCCTGCCCGACGATCAATCCATGGTCGTTGATGTCCCAGGGGATTGAGGAACCGACCGAACCGATCGCGGTGTGGACATCAATCATGCCGCCACGACCGTCCCAGAGCGTTGCCTTGCGCAGCCCGTCGCCCTGCTCGCTGTAACCGACGATCTCGCCGTTGTTGTTGATCGCCTGGGCCCACGAGAGCACGGTCCCATCGAGCGTCCCGAGAGCCGTGGGGGCTCCCGACGCGTCCCAGCGAGTGCCCATCAGCACGCCGAAGCCATCTATCGATTGCCCGATGACCTCATCGAGGTCGTTGATATCCATGGCCAGCGAGCCGGTGCCCCCCAGCGGAGGCAGCGCGACGACTTCCTGCCCCATCGTCGAGCCGGTAACCAGCAGCAGCAGCGAAAGCGAAGCAGTTGTGTGGTGTTTCATGTGAGTTCCTCTCTGTTCAGACCCGTGCAGATTCAAGTGAAGCGTCCCGCCCACGGCACCGGGATCGGTCAACGATACGCAAATATATTGAAAACAGATTTGAAATCAACCCTGAAATCGGATAAATTGTGGAAATCTCTTTCTGATTCCCTTTCTGATACCCTAGATCACCAAAAAACGCCGTGTGGACAAGTAAAAAACATGCCCCTCCCTTCCTCCCGAGTACATTCCGCGCTTTCAAATCACATCCGCAAGCCGGCCGCGGGTATGGTGCATGTCATGCCAACCGCACTGACCGTCCAACCCCGCACACCGCCCAAACCGCTCTCCAACGATGAGCGGGCACTGTGCGATCGCGTCGCCGAGAGACTCCACGCAGACATCTCAACCCTTGTCGATCAACTCCCGGAGATCGCTCAATCCGGCTCGGCGATGGCCAAGCACCTCGGCATCGTCCGCAACACCACCCAGCGCGTCATGCACGCACTGCGCGACCAGACGCCGGACGCACACACACTCGTCAAACTCCCCGGTGTCAAGGGTTTGGAGCAGATGCTCGAAGCCATGGATCGGGCGGGGGCCAGCAAGCAGTCGATCGAACTAGCCCAGGTCGCCGTCACCCAGTTCGACCAGCTCATTGACAAGCTCGCCGGCTCCCACACCAGGCTCGCGGCCCGCATCAACGCCCCCGGGGCTGCCGACGCCGAGGCGTCACTCAACTCACTCCAGGCCCGTCAGGCCCTTTTCCAGGCCGCCGTCGGCGTCACCGGACGCTCCGCCCTGACCAACATCAGTCTCTACGCCTTCCGTCGCTCTCCCGAGAACCCCGATGTCCTCCAGAGGGCCCTCGCCTCCGGCCTGATCCAGACCACCATCGTCCCCGGCGGCATGCCCGTGGTCATCCGCGCCGGCGATACCCTCCAGTGGGACGACCCCGCCAACCGCTCCTTCGACCTGCTCGACGACTCCAAGCCACAGGGGAACACCCCCGAGGCCCTCCTCAAGGAGTTCACCACCCACCCCCTCCCGACCGTCTCCTCCCAGGGCACGGCCGACAACCTCGTGCAGGTCATCGACCCCGCCGATTTCGAAGGTCCCCAGACCCTCGATGTCATCACAGCAGCCCGCTCCAACCACCCATTCACCGATCCGCAGACAGGACGGATGACCCTCGACGAGGTCTGGTCGCTGGTCAACTGTCCGACCGCCCGGCTGATATTTGATGTCTACCTCCACCGCGACCTCGAACGCATGGTCCGCCCGACCATTGATTCCCAGCTCTGGTATCCCAACCTCTCCTCGCCCGGCGGGCAGCGCTGGATCACCCGGTATCCCTCGCCGCCCCGCCTGGAACTGCTCGGCGAGGGCACCGGCCGCGCCAGAACCGCCGCCCACCCGCGCCACGCAGACCTGACGGCCACACTCTTCCACCGCCTCGGCTGGGACGCCTCCGAGTTCGTCGGCTTCCGCTGCGAGGTCGAGTACCCCGTCTGGCGGGCCGGCTACTGCATGAGCTTCCGACCGGCTGGCACAGATATGGTGGATGATCCCGTCGGCTGAGCCGAGATATCCGAGTCCTGTTGTTGCGAACCGGTCTCAACTGGAATAGAATTAGGTCACACCTCCTTGGAGACCCGCGTGACCGCATTTGACCCCAGTTTCAGACCCGAGACTCCGGATTCCCAGCAGCCCGAGACCGCCCCGGTCCCGCTGACCCAGCTCACGCGTGGCCAGCGGGGGCGGATTTCCGTTTCAGGGCCCGAAACCGAGGACAGCTCGGTACTCCGAGCCATGGGTCTGCGGCCAGACGCCTCGATCCAGATGTGCCGCCTTGGCGAGCCGTGCATCGTGGCCCTTTCGGGTGCCTGCGGGGGCGGCTGCCGCATCGGGCTGGCCCGGGACATCGCTTCGCGGGTGATGGTGCACCTTGATGACTGAGCCCGAGGCCCGCACCGCCGCCGTCGCCGCCGCCGCCACCGAAGGGACCGCCGCGAGATGAGCAGCGCCGCGCCGTCGCCAGCCGATGCCCTCGTCACCCGCCGGACGGTCGCCGTGCTGGGCAATCCCAATGTCGGCAAGACCACGCTCTTCAACCGCATCGCCGGCATCCGTGCCAAGACCGCCAACTTCCCCGGCACCACCCAGGAAGCCCGGGTCGCCAATATCGTGCGAAGCAACGATGGCCGCAGGATCGAGTCGACCCTGATCGATCTGCCCGGCGTCTATTCGCTGAACCTCGATCTCTCCGAATCCCGGGTGTGCCGCGGGGTGCTCGACGGGACCGCCGCGCCCGTGGGCGAGGCGACCCATATCCCCGATGCGTTGCTGGTGGTCATCGACGCGACCAACCTGATGCGGAATCTGACGATCGTGGCGGAATCGATGGACCGCCGCTTGCCGATGGTGGTGGCCGTCAACATGATCGATACAGCCCGGCGAAGAGGGCTCGATATCGATGCCGCGCGTCTGGCCGAGTGCCTGGGGTGCCCCGTGGTGCTGACCTCTGCCCGTACCGGCGAGGGGATCGATGCATTGCTCGACGCCGTGGATCAAGCCCGGATCCCCAGCCGCTCGGCCCCGAGCGATCGCGACGGGATCGAGCGGTGGTCGCAGGATGTCTATCTCAACGCCTCTGCCCCGCTGGAGGCCGCCGAGTACGACACCATCACCGACCGGCTCGACCGCGCTTTCACGCACCCGATCCTGGGCGTGTGCTCGTTCGCGGCGGTGATGACCGGGTTGTTCTGGGTGATCTTCAAGCTCGCCGCGTACCCGATGGATTGGATCGACCTCTGGTTCGGCAACTTGGGGGCCTGGGTCGCCGGGGTCATGCCGGCGGGGGATATCCGCGATCTGCTGGTCGACGGCGTGATCGCTGGGATCGGTGGCACGGTTATCTTCCTGCCGCAGATTTGCCTGCTTTTCTTCCTGTTGGCCCTGCTGGAGGCCACCGGCTATCTCGCCCGGGCAGCGTTCGTGATCGACCGCGTGCTGCGTCCCTTCGGGCTCAGCGGCCACGCCTTCGTGCCTCTGCTCAGTTCCCACGCCTGCGCCATCCCCGGCATCATGGCCACCCGGGCCATCCCGGATCGGCGCGACCGCCTGGCGGCCATCCTCATCGCCCCGTTCATGAGCTGCACCGCCCGCATCCCGGTCTATGTCCTGCTGACGACCATCCTGTTCCCGGGCCGCCCATCCATGCAGGCTTTGGCTTTCACGAGCTGCTATGTCCTGGGGGCGGCTGCCGGGCTACTCAGTTCCCTACTGGCCCGGCGGACCATTCTCAAGGGCAAATCCCGCCCGATGGCCCTGGAACTGCCCAGCTATCGCGTCCCGGATCTCAAATCCGCCCTGCTGATCACCTACGACCGGGGCATGGTGTTCCTCAAGCGGGCGGGCACCCTGATCGTGGCCATCTCCATCGTTCTCTGGTGGCTCGGTGCGTATCCCAAGGTCTCGCCGACGGATCTCCCGACCCAGCCAGCGATGGCGGAAACAGCAGAGATCTCTCACGAGCCGGACGATTCCGCCCTGGCCCGCCTCCAGTCCCGCGAATCGTTTCTCGGGCGGATCGGCACCGCCGTGCAACCCGTTTTCGAGCCGCTGGGATACGACCGCCAACTCACCATCGGCGTGCTCGCCTCATTCGCGGCCCGCGAGGTATTCGTCGCCACGATGGCCGTCCAAGTCGCCGGCACGGAGGACTTCGAGGATGAGACCGTGCTGGAATCCATCGAGAACGCAAAGCGCGACAACGGCGAGCCCATCTTCACAACGGCCACGAGCTGGTCCCTGCTGGTCTTTTATGTGCTCGCCTCGCTGTGCCTGCCGACCACGGTGGTGACAGCCAAGGAAAGCGGCGCGTGGAAATGGGCGGCCCTGCAGCTCGGCTGGATGTCGGTCGTGGCCTACACCGGAGCGATTGTTGTGTACCAAGTCATGTCAGCGGTGGGGGGGTGAGGGATCGTCTCGATCCTGCTCGGCCGCTCACCTGCCGGTGAGCTTCTTTCGTAACTGCTTGAGCCGACGCAGGATCAGCAGCCGCTTGACTTCCTCATACTGCATCCGCATCACCTCAAGTTTCGAGATGCCCTTTGGATCGGCGATTTGAGCGTGGTGATCCGACTCATAGAGTGCGACCGTGCTCCGGGCGGGGAGCGAATCGATCACGAAAGCCCCGTGCTCGTTGCGGACCAGTTCCCGAGCGGGTGCGGTGAATACCCGGGGAGCAGATGTGTGCACCTGTACACCGCGCATATCGATGTCTGATGGATTGGCGATCACCGTCGCGTCGCGTTGGCGGGAGACGATCAGGTTCTTGTGCGCCAGGCACCGATCCAGTAAGGCGGTCACGCCCGTTTTCCAGCAATCATCGCGTCCGCCGACCAGCTCGATGGCCCGGGCCGCGATCGGGTGCACTGTGCCTTCATCGGTCACAAACTTCTCGCCCATGTGCGCATACATCAGCATCAGCCCGTCCTGCCGCGCCACGCGTTCCAATGCACCCGGAGTCACCGATGCGCAGGCGTCAAGATCCTCGGCCGTGGTGCTGAACCAGTGCCGTACGAATGGCTTGTCATAGAGGTGGTAAGGCTTGCTCGGGTTTTTGCGGATGGTGTTGAGGCAGGTCGTCCGGAAGAGGCGGGTGTACTTGAAGGTCTCGAACGAGACATCGCCGCAAAAGTATGGCGACTCGGGGTCGTGGCCCTCGTAGCGTTCCGGCTTATGGGGCACCATCACCCGCACGAGCATCCGCCGCAGGCGGCTGTTGGTGAACGAGGATCCCCAGTACAGATGCTCTGCGTTGTGTGAGTGAAAAAAGATCGTCCGCGGCCGGCAGCCGAGTAACACCTCGAACCGGTTGAGCCCCTCGATCACATCCTCACGCGTGTTGTCGCCCGGGCTCACGCCGTGGAGCCCGATCTCGAAGCCGCGTTCCTTGAGCGATTTGCAGAGTTCCAGGTACGCGGGGTCTTCGAGCGTCACGCCCTCGTCTGGTTCGTCTCGATTGACCAGCCCGCTTGTTCGGCGGGGGTTGAGCACCCAGGTGCCCCGCGTTGGGTACACTCCGTGCCGCTCGCAGAAATCGTAGATCGTCCGCACGCG
>JBBDKK010000191.1:0-13526 GCA_040879395.1 Phycisphaerales bacterium | reverse complement strand
GTACGACATGCCCGCATCCCGGAGGGCGATCTGCATCTGGCGGTACTCGCGCTGCTGCTCGGGGCTGAAGAGTGCCTTCTGTGCGTCCGCGGCGTCCCTCGCCACCTTACCGACGACCACGAGGGCCCCGACGATGAGCCCCAGCCCCCAGTTGATCAGCCCGAAGACCGCGGCCACGAACCCAACGAGGGCGGCCGCGGCGGGGGCGGAGGTGGGGAGGGATGCGAGTTTTTCGAGGAGGGCCCGGATCGGCCGGCTGGCGGCCAGGGCGTGGCCGGTGACGAGGATCAGCGACATCTGCATGCCGAAGGCGAGGAACATCCACAGCCCGTCGGCCCCGCGCCAGGCATCGATCATGGCGGTGGCCTTGTCCGGCAGCGATTGAGCGCCGGGGTAATCACCCATCGTCAGCGTGAGCAGGGCCGCCAGGAGCGTAAGGGCGATGGCGATCACGAAGGGATCGGGGGCGGTTCTGGCGAATAGGGTGGAGAGGGCGGAGCCGGTTCTGGCGATCATGCGGGTCTCCCGTCGGAGTTGATACGGATCGGAGGAACCATTATGCCATATACGGGCGCGGCCCGCAGCGGGCGGGCGGGACGCATCGACCTAGAGTGCGGGTCCATGTCGCCGCCTTCTCCCTCGATCCCGCCGCCACCAACAAAGATCAGGCCCGCGCCGATGCAGTACCCCCACAAGGGCAAGGGCATCGCGTTCGCGGGGTGCGCGTTCGGATGGTGGGCGGTGGTCGTGCCGAGTTTCTTCAAGCTGCTCTCGGCCCACGGGGCCAGCCCGCTGGAGATCCTGGCCCAGCGGGTCCTGTTCGGGCTGCCGGTCCTGCTGCTGATGCTGATGTTCAGCCGCCAGTTGGGCGTGTTCCTGCGGGCGGCCTCGGCGTGGACCTCGCTCAGGGTCCTGATCCCCAGCACCGCGCTGATCGGGATCAACTGGTACTTCTTTATCTACGCCGTCTCCACCGAACGCCTCAGCCACGCCTCGCTGGGATACTACATCAATCCACTCGTGTCGATCGCGCTGGGATTCCTGTTCCTCGGTGAGCGGCCCCGGCCGGTGCAGTGGGGCGCGATCGCGCTGGCCGCCTGTGCGGTGGTGGTGATGGGGTACGCGGAGCTGAGCGCGGAGGATTCGCTGGGGCTGCCGTGGATCTCGCTGGTGCTTCCGGCGAGCTTCGGGCTCTACGGGCTGCTACGCAAGCAGGCCAATGTCGGGCCCAGCGTGGGGCTGACCTTCGAGATGCTGCTGCTGCTGCCCCTGTGCGCGGGGCTGGTGATCTGGCTCAACAACACCGGCGGGGCGATCTTCATGGCCCCCGGGACCGAGGTGTGGATCACGGGGATCATGCTCCTGGGCGGTGTCGTGACGATCGTGCCGCTGATCTGCTTCACCAACGCCGTGCGGCTGCTTCCCCTGAGCACGGTGGGCCTCCTGCAATACACTGCGCCCACCGGGCAGCTTCTGCTCTCGGTGCTGGTCTTCGGAGAGCACTTCACGCCCATGAAGTTCGCGGCCTTCGGCATCATCTGGCTGGCGGTGGGGATTTATACATGGGACATGCTCCGCGGTCACCGGCAGGCGCGGGCGGCTGTACGGGCGGCGGCGCGGACGGAGATGCTGGAGTAAAGAGAGGGATCAACCACTCGCCACTCAGGGAACAGGATGCAATGGTGCCATGGTTCCCGCGCAGCGGGGGCCATGTCCACGGCGGTCCGGGGCAACCGTTCATGGCCTTGGCTTTGCCAAGACCATGGCACCGGACGGTTTCACCCGAAGGAACCCTTCGGGTTCCGTCGGGCCACCCAGCGTCAGAAACATCACTCCGTCGGGTCGTGCATGTCGTAAACGCGGAGGGCCTTGAGCTTTGGCCCCCACTTCTGGACATACTCGTTGTGCTGCTCGTGGTCGACATAGGCGGCCAGGTCCTCGGCGGACTCGAAACCGAGGTAGATCGCCAGGTCGTAGTCGTCGCGCACCGTCGTCCGCCCGGTGTCGATGTGCCGGCCGGCGGCGTAGGTGCTGACGCTGGGGATCGTGGCCAGCATCGAGTCCGAATCGGCGAGGATCTCGTCGTAATCCGAATCCTCGACCAGTTCCACAAAGACGATGTGGCCGATCAGGGCCGTCCGCGGCGGCATGCGGGATGTACAGGCGCATCCCGTGAGGAGCACCGTGCACGCGATGAGGGCAAAGAATCTGGTCTTCATGGCCCGAGTATACAAGATTCTGTCAGCAGGGGCGGGTGGTGTCGGTCATACTGATGCCATGAACACACCAAACACCACCGATGACCGTCTCTCCCATCTCGCACGCACCAACGCCCGATGGCGGCTGCTGGCCGTCTCCTCGATCACGCTCATGGCGGGCGTGGTCATCGGCGGCATGGGCTCGGGCGCGCAGCCGAGCCAGCCGGACGCGGATCCCGCCGAAGTGATTGATTATGTCGGCACCGCCGAAACGATCTTCCGGGTCCACCGGGACGGATCGTTGACCTACCTCAAGATCCCGCAGGGCGAGCGGACGGGATTCGGGTATTACGATTGGGGGAAGGTGAAGATCGATACCCGCTACACCAGCCGGACGCTGCCGCAGCCGTGAGGCCTAGACATCTTCCCCAAGCTCGGCAACTCGCGCTCCGAGCGCATGTGCGAGCGCCGGCGCTTGAAGCGGGTCGATGATCAGCTTCGAGACGCTCGCCGGCTCGATCGTCCACCCTTCAATGCGGCTGCCGCGGAGATCGAGCGATTCGATCCGTGCGCCCATGAGGCGCATCCCGCGAAGATCGCAGTCGTACATCGCGACGCGACCGAGCTTGGCGCCGGAGAGATCCAGATTTGAGAGTTGGCATCGATCGAAGCGGACGCGGTCGAGGGTTGATTCGACAAAGAAGGCGTCGGGCATCTTGCAATCGGCGAAGGCGACATCGCGGAGTTCGCCGCCGCGGGCGTCGAAGCCCGTGGCTTTGCTCGCGGTGAATCGGCATCGCACCAGTCGCGCATCGACCCAGGTCGCGTTCGAGCAATCGGCGCGTTCGAGCATGCAATCAACCAGGCGCAGGCCGGGGAGCGTCGAACCCATCAGCACCGGTCCCAGCACGCGGCTGCTCGATAGCGCTACGCCGCGTGCGTTCAAGACATCGCCGAGCCCACCCGCAAGCTCAACATGCTCGTGCATGCTCTGGGGCAGGAGCGAATCAGCACCGATCGAGGCAAGGCTCGTATGCTCGTCGAGATCGGGCGTTTCCGGCCGCATCACGCTCAATGCCGCAGCGGGAACTGGGCGCACAGGTCCCTGACCTCGCCGCGGACGGTCTGGATGACCGACTCGTCGCCCTTGGACTCGATCACGCGGTTGATCCACTCGGCGACGCGGACCATCTCGGGCTCCTTGAAGCCACGGGTGGTCGTCGCGGGTGTACCCAGGCGGAGCCCCGAGGTCACCATCGGCGGGCGGGGGTCGTCGGGGATGCCGTTCTTGTTGGTGATGAGCCCGGCATCCTCTAGCCACTTTTCCGCATCCTTGCCGGTGACATCCTCGCCTTTTTCGACCAGGGAGACGAGCATGAGGTGATTGTCGGTGCCGCCGGAGGTAATGCGGAAGCCGTGGTCGGTCAGGGACGAGGCGAGGGCCTGGGCGTTCTTGATAACCTGCTTCTGGTAGTCCTTGAACTCCGGGCGGAGCGCTTCGCCGAAAGCGACGGCCTTGGCGGTGATGATGTGCATCAGCGGGCCGCCCTGGGTGCCGGGGAAGACATTGCGGTTGATGAGCTTGCTCAGGTCCTCGTCGTTAGTCATGATGAGCCCGCCGCGGGGGCCACGCAGGGACTTGTGGGTGGTCGTGGTGACGACATGGGCGTGCGGGAAGGGGCTGGGGTGCACGCCCGCGGCCACCAGACCGGCGATGTGGGCGATGTCGGCCATCAGCACCGCGCCGACCTCGTCGGCGATTTCGCGGAACTGTTTAAAGTCAATCACGCGTGGGTAGGCGCTGTAGCCGCAGAGGATGGCCTTGGGCTTGTGCTCATGGGCGGCCTTGCGGACCGAGTCGTAGTCGATCTGCTCATGCTGGGGGTGGCTGGGGTCGTAGTGCAGCGCGTAGTGGACGGGGTTGTAGAAGATGCCCGAGAAGTTGAGCTTCATGCCGTGGGACAGGTGCCCGCCGTCCTTGAGGACCAGCGAGAGGAATGTGTCGCCCGGCTCCATGATGGACATGAACGCGGCGGTGTTGGCCTGCGCACCCGAGTGGGGCTGGACATTGGCGAACTTGCAGCCGAAGAGCTGCTTGGCCCGGTCGCGGGCGAGCTGCTCGACTGCGTCGTGGTGCTCGCAGCCGCCGTAGTAGCGCCGACCGGGGTAGCCCTCGGCGTACTTGTTGGTCATACAGGTGCCCGCGGCGACGGTGACGGCGGGCGATGCGTGGTTCTCGCTGGCGATCAACTCGATGGTGGTCTCCTGCCGGTCGGCCTCGGCGCGGACGATGTCGGCGACCTGCGGGTCGGTGGCGGCGATGGTGTCGAGGATGGCCTGATCGATGGCGTGGGTGGTGGTGGTCATGGGGAATGGTAGCCGCAGAGGGTTTCGGTATCAGTAGACCGAGAGGTACATGAACACTGTAAACCCCGCGAGCAATGACGCGATCAGCCCGAGAATCAAGAGCATAACCGAGCGGATCTGCCAACCCCTGACAATCGCGGCGATCCAGAACCACTGGATCCATATCAGCCCAGCGATGAACATGCCAGTAATGAAGAACCGAGAATACATCTCGGCTTGCCGGAACCGCAGTTGATCGATACTGAACAGACCCGGCCAGTTGGGATCGAGCCCCAAACCCGCGGCGGAGAATATCGAAGACGCCGAATCACTGATCGATACGGCAAAGCAGAGACACGCGATCGCGAAACCGGACCAGGTGAGAGCGCGATGAACATGCGCGAATCGGACCTGTGCGATCCGGCGCGTCGTGGGCACGGCGGCGATGATGACCGCCCAGAGCAGGACCATCCCCGACAGCAGGAGGAGAATCTGGGTTGCCGAGCTGGAACTCCTAAGCGGATGCAGGAGTTCGCCACCGATGAGGCTCGACCAGTACTCGAGCGTCCACATGTCCACGCTGTACTGTTTCCCCTGAAGCGGGTTGCCGGGGTTCTTCGCCTGAAAGGATGTATAGAGTTGGTTCCACCTGAAGTTCCTGAACGCCGAACTCCCGATGGCGATGAGTGATGTACCGAGATACACCGCGAGCATCACGCCGCCGACATATGACCAGAGGCGGCCAACATAGATCGGGCTTCCAACCGTCACCCGCTTCCAGAACCGGTTCGGCAGGATTAGGAGCCAGAAGGTCCCCGGCGTGCGCCTGAGCATGTCGCGTTTGCGCTCCGCGTGCTCGACATACCACGGCAGGTGCACCCTGCTGGGGTCGAACACATCCGCCCACGCAAACGCCAACCCGCACTCCGGGCACACCCCCTCCAGCGGGCATCGCTCTTCCCAAGTCGCGATCTCGCCCGACTGGTCGTAGCCGCACTTGGGGCAGATGGGTTTGACGGGCTCAGGCATTGCATCCACCTTACCAGATCGCGTTGATCATCACATAAAACCCGAGGAGCAAGGACGCGAAGAATCCGGGCAGGTTGATGTACCAGCTCGGACGGACATGCAGCCCCCAGCGGATGAACGCCGTCCAGATGCATTGCTGCCAGAAGAGTCCCAGTACCCAGACGATGATCGTGGCGTACGCGATCCACTGGTCCTCGTTACGCCAGCCGCGGGCGACATACAAGGCGCCCAGCGCCCGTTCCGCAGGGATGAGAAGTATCAGCATGGGCGCTGTGCCCAGAGTCACACCCCGCCAGAGAAGGCGCGGCTGCTCGATCACCCGGGCCCTGGAAACCGGGACCGCCCAGAGCATCGCGAACCAGAACGCGCTGCTGACAAGGTACGGGATTAACCCGACTGTGATGGCGTAGGAGTTGTCGAAGTTAAAACTCCCCCAGACCAGAGCGATCCCGGTATCCCGGCTGAACTCGGCGCTCGCGTACGGGTAGAGCATGGCGTTGAGGATGTCCCGGGCCGCGAAGTGCCACTGAAGTTCATTCTCAGGCAGCCCGAACGAGCGGATGCTCCATGGACCCTCGGCCGCATACGCCAGACCGGCGATCACGGAAGTGCCGATCCAGAGCAACAGAGCGAGGATGACAATCCACTTGAGGAGCCGGACGCCATCGACACGCCGACGGTGATTCACGGAAGCGAAGAACCACGAAGGAAACACCAAACGCACCAGCGTCCCCGGCGTGCGCCGCAGCATCGAGAACAGGCCGTGGGCGTGCTCGCTGTACCACCCGACCTCGCTGCCCCACTCCCTCTGGATCGCGAACACCTCGCGCCATGACAGCTCCTGCCCGCATTCGCTACAGGTACCCACCATCGGGCACCGCTCCTCCCATGTCGCGACCTCGCCGGACTGGTCGTAGCCGCACCTGGGGCAAACGGGTTTGACGGGCTCAGGCATTGATACAGCGTACCGGCTCACCGCCCGGTTGTTTCATGAATCTTCTGCCGTGGCTCGCCGGCTCAGTATCCCAGCCGCACGAGCTGCTTGACGCACTGCTCGATCGTCGGCTTGCGGGAGAGATCGATCGGCAGGTAAACGCCCCGCTCGTGGTCGGAGTTGAGCACAAGGGCGTTGGGCTCCACCACGGCGAAGCCCTCGTCGGCGTGCTCGTGGCCGAGGATGAAGAGGTTCACCCCCCACCGCTCGGTGAGGTCTTCGAGCTGGTCGTGGTCGTAGCCGCGCCCCCAGACCATCAGGTGCACCGAGCCCTGCCGGGGGTGGTAGTCGTCCTCGGTGAGTTCGCGGTCCAGGATCGTCGCGTCGAAGCGACCCATCGACGCGGGCCCGGGCAGCGAGTGGGCGCAGAGGATATCGCCCTGGGGCGTCCTGCATCGAAGGGCGATGGGCATGGCCATGACGAAGTCGGTGATGGCCTCGCTGACCTGGTCGGCATCGTCGCCAAAGACGGATTCGAGCCCGGCATCGAATGCCTCGCAGCAGGCCACGCCGCCCTTCATGATCGCCGCGCCCTGGGCCTGGGCCAGCTCATGGTTGGATAGCAGGACATGAACCAGTTCCGGATACTCCGCCTTGAGGTGGGCCACGCGGGTGAGACCCTGATACGAGAAATCCAGCGGCAGCTCCCGCTGCTCTGGCAGCTCGGGGTGGATGATCTCGTGGAGTGTGAGGTGCTTTTCCTCGGCCCCGAACTCCCCATCGAGCCCCGCGGCCGCCACGATGGCTTTAAAGTTCTCCGGGTGGTCGTGGGTGTCGCCCGTGGCGATCAGGTGCCCGGGGGCCTCGATCACCTCAATCGATCCCCGCCGGCACGAGGCCGTGCGCATGGCTTTGGCCCCCGCGCGCAGGGTGTCTATCACTTCATCGAGATCGTGCAGGTCGATTGTCCACATGGGCGGTGCTCGGCGACTCCCGGGTGTATCGGCCCGATCGGGCCGGTGCGCTCAGGCAACCCGCGGATCTTGGCCGCCGCATGCCCGGAATCCTCAACAGAACCGTCAGGTGTCTGTCTGGGGAACGGACTGGGACCGCAGCATGCCAAGGATCATGTCCAGCCGGTCTGAAACATCATCCATCGATTCCGGGCGGGCGTCGAGATCGACCTCGATGCACTCCATGACCAGGTCGTTGAGCCGATCGGGCACCCGCGGGTTGACCTCTTTGACGGGGTCCGCCTTCTCGATCAGCGCATCGTCGAGCGAACCCATCAGTGAATCGCTCTTGGTGCCCATGGCCGTAGGGATGTTCTTGCCGGTCAGCACCCAGTACATCGTGGCGCCGAAGTTGTAGATGTCGGTCTTGGGCGTGATCGCGCGACGGTGGACCTGCTCGGGGGCGATGTAGTCTGGGGTGCCCTGGATCCGCTTTTTGACGGTTCCGATCTTGCATGACTGCCCCAGGTCGATGAGCTTGGCGGTGTAGTTGCCCTCCAGATCGACGCCGACGATGATGTTGTGCGGCTTCATGTCCGCGTGGACAAACCCGCGGTCGTGCAGATGTGAGAGGGCCGAGGCGGTCTGGTGGAAGATATCGACCAGCGCTGCCAGATCCTCGGGGTGCTCCTCGTGCAGCGATAGGCCGTCGACCAGCTCCATGACCAGGTACAACTCGTTGGTCTTAAGCAGCGAGCCCTTCTTGATGATGCGTGGGATGCGGCGGATGGATTCGTGGTTGAGCTGGCTGGCGATCTTGTACTCGGCCTCGGTCTGGTCGAGGAACCGCTGCTCCTTGGGATTCTTCTTCACCACATGCTTGAGGGCCCAGATCTGCTTGGTCTTGGGGTCCTGCACGAGATAAATGACCGACGCGGCCCCGCGTCCGATCTCGGACAACACGCGGTACCCTTCGACGGTATCGCCCTTGCTCCAAACTGCCTGAGGATCTGTCGTCATCCGTGCAACGCTCTCGAAATTTCCGAGTTGTCATCAACCTGGGTGTGCCCCGGCGAAGAATGCGCCGGGGAATCGCTCGTCGATGTCCTATTTCGGCAGGTTCTCCCTCTGATTCCAGCCCATCGGCCGCAATCCCGGTATTCGGCGGGTGATCGTATGCCCCCTGCGGGCCCCTGCCGACCCCACGCTCACAGAGTCTTCATGTTTTGGGCGGCCCGGCTCCGCAGCCGGTCAGACAGCCCGCGTAACAGGCGTTTTCTGTACGCCCGATGCAGGCGGCGGATCTGACCGAAACCGTTCTTTGCCGTCGAGAGGGGTAAAAACCGCGATTGGCCCCGCGGCCGAGACACCCGGCCCGACAGATCAGTGCCGCCAGTTCAGCACCGACATATCAGCCCATCGAGGCCAGCAACTGCTCGAACTCGGCCTGCGGGAAGAACTGGCCCGGGCTGGTGGTGCCCGCCAGGTCCTTATGCAGGTGGATCTTGTCGGTAGGGATGTCCAGACGCTTGGCCAGCGTGGTGACCACCTGGGCCAGGCGGTGGAGCTGCTCCTGGGTGAAGGGCCGCCGATCGCCATCGCCGATCAGGCACACCTCGATCACATTGCGGCTGGAGAAGCCCGAGCGGGCCCCGGCCAGTTCGGCCCCATCGCGCTGCTCGACCCAGCGGTAGCCGACATGGATCTCGCCATCGCCCATCCGCGTGCCGTTGCCGATCACGAAGTGGAAGCCCAGCCCGTCGTACCCCAGTTGGCGGTGCTGCTCGGCGATATCAGCCGCCGACCCCGCAGGGGTGCCCGAATGCACGATCACGATGGAATCCCACCGTGATTCGGCGATCGGGGTTGAGGTCCGGAAAATCGCGTCCAGCCCGACGGTGTTCTGGATCCCCATCAGCGGCGACAGCGTCATGCCGCCCGAATGGGCCGCGCGGGCCCCGGGGTCAAGCAGCGAGAGCAACGCGACGCTCAGCGACATACCGATACCGAGCACAGACCAAACAATCTTGGTCCGCATCGTGCGGCGGGTTCGGGTTGTCACATAGCTTGCGGACACGGGTGGTGGGTGCTCCTGGTACTCCCTGAGAGTATCCATATCTTTCGGTGCCGCGTAGGCATTTTCTTGCACATTCCCGCGCAATTTCGAGATCGCGCTGCGCACGGGAGGGTATATATGTTCCACCCCACTTGTATATCCCGAACAGAACGCCCTGAGTTGCGATCGGCGGCGGATGATGGGACCTGCGCCCAGCGCGAGGCCCGGGCCCGGCTGGTCATTCTTCGGAGGTCAGCAGACGGCCGGTGAGATTGGGCGTGCGACGTCCGAACTCATCTTCCAGGAAAGGCTGGGCTCGCTGGTTGCGTGCCTGGTCGTAGCGATCGAACTGGCTCCGCATGTCATCGGGCCGCAGGGCGGTCTTCTGGCAGCCGGTCATCAGCATACCACCACAGCCCGCGATCAGGAGGGCCGCGGCCATCACAACGCTGGCTTTAGAAAGTTTTCGCCGATTTCCTGCTGAGGTTCCGGGCATATGGGGCCGCTCCTGTTCAAAAGGCCGCGAGATCGTAGCACCGCCGACAGGTCCAAAAAAACAGTGTACCGCCGAATATCGACGGCACACTGTTCTGGAGAGAGGAGAGAATTCTGATCGACAATCGCATGTGGTTGGGACGCCTTCTGAACATCCGAACCGGAGAAGAGCTTTCACTTTATATACGGGCCGCAAGCAGCCCAGTTCACCGGTTGCACATATTTTTCGTCCTTATTGGCCGTGAGAGGCCTTTTCAGGGGGGTGGAACCAGCCGCCCGTCGCGGTTGATCACGGCCTGACCGCTTTGGATCATCTTCCGCAACGACTCGTACACGCACACCGCCACGCAGGTGGACAAGTTCAGCGACCGCTCTCCCGGAACAAGGGGGACGCAGAGCCGCTGGTCCTCATCGCTGGCATTGAGCAGCTCATCGCCCAGCCCCGCGCTCTCCCGCCCGAAAACCAGATGATCGCCCATCGAGATCGGTGCATCGAAGATCGTCCGCGTGGCCCGGGTCGTCAGCAGCCAGGTGCGGGCCGGCTGAGGCCCCACGCCCTCCGCTGGCGGCGTGCCCCCAAGCGGATGCGCCCGGAGATAGGCCGCCGCCGATTCATGCTCCCGCAGATCCAGCCGCGGCCAGTAGTCCAGCCCCGCCCGGCGGCAGGCCTTCTCGTCGATATCGAACGCCAGCGGATGCACCAGGTGCAGGCGGCAACCGGTCGTCACACAGGTCCGCCCGATGTTGCCGGTGTTGTTGGGGATCTCCGGCTCGACGAGCACGATGTTGAGTCGGGGAGACGGCCAATAAAAATCCCTCCGCAGGCGTGGTTCGTCTGCGGAGGGCGCTGATTGATCGGATTGGGACGCGTGATCGGGCATCGGGTCATTGTTGACCGGACATACCCGATCGGCGCGCGGCGGGCCGGCCCTCGCCGGACTCAGCCTTCTTCTTGGAGCATCGGGTCGGCTTCGATAACCTGCTTCACGATGTTCTTGAACTCGGAACTCAGGGGGTTCCCCTGCCAGCGGATGGTGCCGTCGGTCGAGATGACCACCGTGTGCGGGATGCCGCGGACTTCCATCGCGTTATTGATGGTGCTGTTCCTGTCGTAGAGATTGGAATACGCCTTCTTGTTGGCGATGACATACTTTCTGTGCTTGCCCTCATCGTCGCTGGATCCGCCGATGGCGAGCACCTCGACCTTGCCCTCGAACTCGCGTTGGATCTCTTCGAGCTTGGGCGAAGCCGCGCGGCAGGGGCCGCACCATGTGGCCCAGAAATCGAGGACAAGCACCTTGCCCGCAAGGGGTTTCTCCTCGGTGAGCCATTCTTCGTTGCCGAGGGCCGCGGGGAGCTGCTTGCCCTGATAATCCTTGGCGCTGAGCTTGTTGCTGTTGTGCGCGGGCCAGTCTGCCTTGGCGTAGGCCGCGGGGGGAATCTCGCGTGTTTCGGGGGCTACTTCGCCAGCATCAGCATCCTCTTCAACTACGACCTCGATGCCCTGAGCCTGCTTTTCGGCGTTGATCACCGCTTCCTCAGGCGTCTCACGCAAGAGCTGCGAAACTGCGGATTTGAGCGAGCCGTTGGCGATGTCCGCGAAGCGGAGCTGGCCGGCCCGGTCGATCAGGTACAGATCGGGGTAATCGTCCGAATGCACACCCTCAACAAAAGCCCCGCCCGCATCGCGGGCGACCTGCACCTTCACGCGGCCCGCGGCCACCTTCTCGTTCATGGCCTCCCAGCCCTGCTCAGGGTGCACGGCCAAGGCGACCAGCCCGTCGTCCCCGTGCTGACGCTCGTAGCGGGCCAGCGTGGAGAGGATCAGCATCGACTGCGGGTCATTGACCGCGACCACCGCCAGCAAGGCAACCTTGCCCTCGATCGAGGACCGATCCATGGGTTCGGCGTGGGTCCAGTTGTCAAGCCCGGCGAAGAGTTCGGCGGCGAACGGCTTGGTTTCGATCTCCCGCAGCGCATCGCGATGCTCGACGGCGCCCTCACGCTCGATCGCCGGCGCGAGACCGAACGCGGCCCCGACCAGCATCCCCGATCCCAGCAGGGCGGCGAGTGACTTGGTTGACTTTTTCATATGCTGATTCCTCCGGATGTGGCTGCGGGTAAACGTTTTACTGTGTGTACATGGTACACCCAAATGCGTTGCGACAAAATAGCCAAGGGGGCAATTCCCCGCCCGAAATCCGGATCCGAGCCGGCTTGGAATGAGTTTTTACCTCGATCGTGCCTTTCGTCGGGTTACCCGCGCGGATTCAGCAGCGGGTCCGCCCGCATCACCTGCTCCACGGCCCCGCGGAAGGTCTCTTGAAGCGGGTTGCCGATCCACCGGACCACTCCGTCGGTCGAAACAATCACCACCAGCGGCGTTCCCCTGCTCTCAAAGGCACGATACAGCGTCTGGCGGGCATCGAACAGGTGCGAGATCCCCCACAGCTCCCGCTCGCGGAGATACGCCCGCACCGTCTGCTCGTCTTCCTTGATCCCCGAGATCGTCGCAACCGCCAGACCGCCGGGATGGTCCCGCTGCAGCCGAACCAGCCCGGGCATCATCTCGCGGCACGGGCCCGACCAGGTCGCCCAGAACCCGATGACCATCACCCTACCAGCGAAATCTTCCCGCTCACTGATCCAAGTCTCATTGCCCAGCGCCCGCGGCAGCTTCTGACCCTGAAAATCGTTGGCATAAAGCCCCTCGCCGGAGTTGTGCTCCGGCCACGGGGCTGACAGATAAGCATGAGCGTTTTCGGATTCGGGGTCAAGTGTCGCCGCGACCGGTTCGTCCGTGTCCGCTTTGTCGGCGGCGGTGCAGAGGGGGCAGGCGGGTTCCGCGGCGGGCTCGGTGCCCGACAAGCCGGGGATCCCCATGGATGTGACAAGAACGAAGAACATCGCGAGCGGCTGCATGAACCTCTTTTCGGATTCCTGAGGGAAGCGGCGTGAGTTAATCCGAATCCCAGATACGCGTATCCATCGCCACCGGAGGCCTGTGCCGGGCTCATGAGGGGGTCATGTGGGGGTCAGGTACCGGTGCATGCAGATGGCCGCGGCGACGGCGATGTTGAGGGAATCGACGCCTTCGGCCATGGGGATTTTCACCCGCTGGCGAGCGGCCGCGAGGAGCGCATCGGAAAGCCCCGGCCCCTCGGCACCAAGGCACAGGGCCGGCTTCTGGATGCCCGGCTCGAGCGAATCGTCCAGCGTCATCGAGCCGGGATCGGGCGTCAGCGCGATGGTGGTGTAGCCCATGGCTTCCAGATCACCCATCAGTGCGGGCAAATCATCGGCCATCGCGAACGGCACCGACAGGGCATGGCCCATCGAGACCCGTAAGGCCTTGCGATACAACGGGTCGCAGCATCGGCGGCTCAGCAGCACCCCCACGCCCGCCCCGCCCAAGGCCGCCGCGGATCGGAACACGGAGCCGACATTGTCATGATTGCTCAGATCCTCGAGCACGATCAATGCCCGCGAGCGATCCGCCAGGGCCAGCGGATCGG
>JBBDKK010000190.1:0-13654 GCA_040879395.1 Phycisphaerales bacterium | reverse complement strand
CCCGGCCGCCCAGCAAGGCCAGGCACTTGCCCGCCAACATCAGCGCCTGGGCAGCTCGCGGTGAGGCGCCCAGCGACACAAACCGATTCACCATCGGCGTGGCGAACTCGCCGGCGGACAGCGATCCCTTGGGGTGCGTGGCCAGCACGCAGCGGATGGCGTAGTCGCGGACATGCTTGGCCACGGGCACCTGGCGGATGAGCCGCTGGTTGTCCACCAGCCGCCCGGCGTCGATCACCCGCTCGATGGGCGTGGTCGCGGCCCCGGTGGTCCGCACCACGATCTCGGACAGTTCCTCGCGTGTGCCATAGCCGACCTGAAGCTTGAAGAAGAACCGGTCGAGCTGGGCCTCGGGCAGCGGGTAGGTGCCCTCCTGCTCCACCGGGTTCTGGGTGGCCAGAACAAAGAAGGGCTCGGGGAGCTGATGGGTGGTGGTCCCCACCGTCACGCTCCGCTCCTGCATGGCCTCCAAGAGCGCCGACTGGGTCTTGGGCGTGGCGCGGTTAATCTCATCGGCCAGCAGGATCTGGGAGAACACCGGCCCGGGCTGGAACCGGAAGCTGCGGCGCATCCGCCCGTGCTCGTCTTCGGTCTCGTCGATCACGGTCGTCCCCGTGATGTCCGCGGGCATCAGGTCGGGGGTGAACTGGACCCGGCCGAACTTGAGATCTACGGCCTGGGCGATACTGCGCACCAGCAGCGTCTTGCCGATCCCCGGCACGCCCTCCAAAAGCGCATGCCCCCCCACGAACAGGCACACCAGCGTCTGCTCGATGACCTCCTTCTGCCCCACCACCGCGCGGGCCACCTGCTCGCGGACGGCCTCGAAATCGGCCTTGAACCGCTGGGCGGCCTGTTCGACCTCGTCGGCGGTCATGGGCCGGGCATCGACTTGGGGGCGGGGATCGCTGGTAGGCTCGCTCATGGGAGAGATCGTACGGGATCAAAGCCCAAAAAGCCCGGCACGAAAAAACCGACCCGGGAACCCCGGATCGGTCGTCTTCAAGAGGCCGCGGTGGGATTCGAACCCACGATTGGCTTTCGCACAACGGATTTGCAATCCGTCCCCTTAGTCCACTCGGGCACACGGCCTGACAGCCCACGATCACCGATTGTAGGGCAGCAGTGACGCTACAACCCGACCCCTCAAAGGTCAACGCGCCCGCATGAAAAACACTCCGGCCGCGGATCTCTTGCGTTTCTCCGCACTCACGCCCCCCGCCGGGCCGATATCCTCTGGTATGCAGCCACGACCACCGCACCCGTCCGCCCTCACCCTCGCGCCGGTCCTCGCCTCGCTCATGCTCAGCGCCCCCGTGCTTGCCCAGAGCGAGGAAGAGGAGGCGATCCAACCCGGCGGCGTGGAGCAGGTCGAGGAGGCCGAGAAGATCATGCCCCGCGTGGGCACGGACCAGACACCCGTGCTGCCGACCCAGCCCGCCGTCTCCGAGCCCGTGCAACCCGGGCTCACCGGCGGCGAGGACTGGCTGCGGGTTCTCCATGAAACACTGGAAACCGAGGTCGTGCCCTCGGCCCTGGCCGAGGGGGCCTTCATCATGGGCCGCCATGGCCAGCTTGTCCCCGGTCCCATGGGCCTGCTGATCTTCGTGCCAGACAAGGAAACCCGCCTGGCGGGGGAGGGGCCGATGCTGCTGATGCCCTCGACCACGCTGGCCCAGCTCCAGAACGAATGGACCGGGCAGCCGGTGCGGGTCTCTGGGGAGATCTTCTCCTACCACGGACGCAACCACCTGCTGCTCTCGGCCTATCAGCTCATCAACGAGCCGGCACCCGGCGAGGAAACCGACAGCCAGGCCGAGCCGTCCTCTGCGCCCCAGGATGCTTCCGGCGAACACCCGGCGGAACCCGAGCCATCGTCGATCGAGGCCGACCCGGCCGTGCGGGACCTGCTGGATGAACTCGAGCAGCAGCTCTCGCCCGATGATGCGGGCGATGAGCAGACCAGCGTGCATGAGCGCCTGGAATCCGCCCAGAACCGCGGCATCCCCCGCCCGCCAGTGGTCGTCAACGATCGCGTCCCCCCCGGCTTTGAGGAAGGGACACTGATCCTCCGCCGCCCGGCCCGCATGACGCGCGGGGTGACTGGCGCGTGGACGCTGGTCTTCGACAACGACGATCCCATGGCGACCGACGCCCCGGAGCTGACCGTGCTGCCCTGCAGGGCGCTGATGCGGATGGAGCACATCGCGATGGAGCAGGGCGATGCGGACCAGTTGCTGGTTTCCGGCCGGGTCTACACCTACCACGGCGGGCTGTATTTCCTGCCCACGCTCGAGCAGCGGGTCCGGGCCGGGGAACTCAACCCGCTCCAGTAGGTCCCGCGATCACGCTCCGCAAGAAATGCCCTTCACAGAAAACACCCCGGCGATCTCGCCGGAGTGTTGTTCGATTCAGATCGCTCTCGCCGCTCAGGTCGTGGGGACGGTTCCCTGCACGGGCCGGTCTTCCAGCGCCATGGGGTTGGTCGGATAGGCGACGACCCGCTCGCCCTCCATCGGGCTGTAGCGTGAGCCGTAGAGGCGGATCTTGTGGTTGGCTGTCGAGGTGCCGATCATGCCCACAAGGATGGCGCGGGCGAGGATCAGCACGAAGAGCATGGCGATGTTGGCGCCGAGCATCGGCAGCAGCGAGGTGGCCCCGAAGTAGACCATGATCGATGTGACCACGACGATGAGCATCCCCGCGGGGATCATCGCCTGCCAGCCGAGCATCATGACCTGGTCGTAGCGCAGGCGGGGCACGGTCCAGCGGACCACCATGGCGAAGCAGACCATCAGCACGACCTTGAGCGAGAACACGCCGATCTTGACCAGCACCGCCAGCAGCCCGGTGGACGCCGGATCGGTGAGCCCGACCAGCGGGAGGTGGTAGCCGCCGAGGAACAGCAGGGTAAAGAAGGCGCAGGCCGTGACCAGATGGGCGTACTCGGCCAGGAAGTAGAGGGCGAAGCGCATCGAGGAGTACTCGGTGTGGAACCCGCCGACGAGTTCCTGCTCGGCCTCGGCGTTGTCGAACGGGGCGCGGTTGGCCTCGGCCAGGCCGCAGACATAGAAGAGGATCGCGGCCAGCGGCTGGCTGAGGATGAGCCATCCGGCGTGGACCTGGTGCTCGATGATCTCGTTGGGCATGAAAGAGCCGGCGATGAGCAGGGCGCTGAGCAGGGCCAGGCCAAGGGGGATCTCGTAGCTGATCATCTGGGCGGTGGCCCGCAGCCCGCCGAGCATGGAGTATTTGTTGTTGGAGGCCCAACCGCCGAGGGTGACGCCGTAGACGCCGATGGAGGCGACGGCAAGCAGGTAGATGATGCCGACATGGACATCGGCCCCGGCGACGGCGACCAGTTCGCCGCCGACCTCGCCGATCACAGGAAGGGTCATCACCGGCATGTACCAGTAGCCGCCCCAGGGAATGACCACGAATCCGATCAGGGCCGGGACCACCGCGAAGACTGGTGCGAGGGTGAAGAGGACCTTGTCGACATTGGTCGGGGCGAAGTCCTCTTTGAGAAAGAACTTGATGCCGTCGGCCAGCGGCTGGCCCAGGGCCAGGCAGCCCTTGAGGAAGCTCAGGAAGGTCAGGCCGAAGTCGAACCCGACGCGGTTGGGGCCGATGCGGTCCTGGATGTATGCGCTGATTTTGCGCTCCAGATACACGCCGTAGGCCACGAGCACCAGCACCCCGTGCACGCCGATGACGAGCACCAGCAGACTGACCAGAAGCTGCCCGTCGATCATGTTCAGAAGGTTCTCGATCATCGTGCCACTACTGTAGCATCCCGGCCCCGATCGGGTCGGCGGCGGGGTCGTTGATGGGGATGGGATCGTACAAAACCACGGGCTCTTTTCCCTTCTGAACCTCGACGGTCGTCACGCTCGATGTCCGGGCCGCGGCCCGCGACATCATCACCGAATACTCGGGCTTGTCGGGCCACTGGTGCCAGTGGAACCGGCGCTGGTTCTCGGGGGTCGGGTCTGGCCGGACCATCTCATCGAACAGCGGCAGACGGCGCTGGACGAGGTGGTCGCCCAACCCGGACGAAGCCAGGCACAGCGGGGCGTCCAGCGGGCTTGGATCGACGGGCATGGTCAGGTCCATGGCGTCGAACCGGGCGACGGCGTGGATGGCCGGGCCGTTTTCCCCGGAGGCGGCCAGCAGCAGGCGGAAGGGCTTCATGCCCCGCAGCTGCATCCGCTCCAGCCGATCGACGGCGTCCCGGAGCGTGGCCGATTCCATCAGCTCCGGGATCACCAGCCCGCGGGAGATGGTCGGATCGGGGCGGTCGGGGTCAAGGTCTTCTTTGGGCAGGTTCAGGTTGAGGATGCCCAGGAAGAGGCCATCATCACGCGCGCCGACCCACGTGCCGCCGGCGTCGGGGTCCGTGGGCCAGCAGGCGCGCAGGCCGCCGGGAAGATCGCGCCATGCGGGCGGGATCTCCGGGGCGCGGGTCCGCTGCTCATCGCGTGAATGGAGCACGCGGTAGCCGCTGGATGTTGGGACGATGCTGACGGTGCACACGGCTGGTTACGACGCCTCCGCCTGCTCGAAGTTCAGTGTCGATGGCGCGGTGCCGAAGCCGTCGGGGGTGGCGAAGCCCAGCTCCAGGGCGATGGCGTTGAGGATGGCGTTGTGGTGGATGGCGTGGTGCATCGCGAAGAAGATCTCGCGTGCGCGGGTGGAGCCCAGATCGACGGTCTGCCCGTCGCCGCAGATCATCACGCGGGTTGTGACCTGCTCCCCCAGACCGGCCTCGTCGAGCCCGGAAAGCAGCGAGCGGAGCTTGGCGATCTCGGCCACGGCGGCCTGTCGGTCCTGCTCGACGGTCCCGCCGCGCTTGCGGGTGTCATAGTCGATTGGCTCGGTGCAATCGGCGGTGATAGCGCAGCGGAAGTGATCGAGGATGTGGCGGATGTGCTTGCCGATGTTGCCGCCGGGCACGGCCTTGGATGGGTAGACATACTCGTCATCGTCCACGCAGTCGATGTAGTCGGCGCACTGCTCAAGGATCGCGTCGGCGGCGTAGCAGACGCGTTTGAGCGAATCGCAGGCGGGTTTACCGGAAGAGGGTTGGTCGGACATCGCTGCTCCTTAAGGTCTTGTATTCGGGTCTGATAGGCCGGAATTCATGCTGTGCGGCCGCCCCCGCGGGGATGGATCACCGTCCGAGAGGGCATTTTCGCGTGGTTTGTGTCCACCGAATACTAGCGGCTCAACCGACGGACGCCACCGGCGCGTGTGAGACGATGTCTTCGAGCAGTTCTCGGTGATTGGCGCATCGCGGGCATTTGTGCTGCCCGCCGAGCTTTCCTTTCGCCTCAAGCCAGCGGTGGAAGGTGCCCTCGGGCAGGGGGGTGATGGTCGGGAAGTCCATGCCCAGCCCGTCGGCCCGCTTGGTGGTGTAGTCCACATTCTCCGACTTGACCGTTTCGTCGAACAACTCGCCAAAGCGGCGGAGGCGGCCGGGATCGGGCGGGGAGAGGAACTCAATGGCCACTTCCAGCCCCGCCCGATTGTGCTCGCCGGGGTAGACGGGGGCGGCGGTGAACTCGCCGATCGTGAGCCCTGTGTGCGCGCTGGCCGCGGCGACGCCGTGCTCGATGTGCTCGCCGATCAGGTTCTCGCCGAAGGCGTTGATGAAGTGGCGGTGGCGGCCCACGATCCGCAGCCGGGCGGGGCCGTCGCCTTTGCGGAGCGAGCCGTCAGGCTGGAAGCCGGAGGGGATCGAATCGAACTCGACGACATCGCCGATGACATAGCGCCAGAGCCCGGCGTTGGTGGACATCACCACGACATACTTCTGGCTCTTCTCCACCTGCCAGCAGGTATAGACATCAGGATGCTCATCGTCGATCTGGGCGAGGGGCACGAACTCGTAGAAGATGCCGTTGTCGGTGAGCAGGCGCATGCCCGGATCGCCATCGCGGTCTTGCATGGCGATGAAACCCTCCGACGCCGGATACAGCTCGTGGCGGCAGGGGAAGTCGATCTCGGGGTCACCGGAGAACGCCCGGCACATGCGTTCGATGAACGGCACATAGTTCACCCCGCCGTGGACGAAGACCTCCAGATTCGGCCAGACATCGCGGGCGCAGTTGGCGTCCTGCCCGCGCTGGCGAGCGATCTCGATCACCCGGTCGATCAGGACCAGCGCCCAACTGGGCATGCCGGAGATGAAGCGGATGTCCTGATCGATGGCGAGCTGTGCCATGGCCTCGATCTTATCGGGCCAGTGGCTCATCAGGGCAATATCCGGGCCGGGGGAGTAGATCGTTGACAGCGGCCACTTGATCAACGGGGTGACCAGCCCGGAGAGATCGCCGGTGGCCACGCCGTGCTCGTTGATGTCCAGGTCCGTTGAGCCGCCGAGGAACAGGCATCGCCCGCCCATGATCCGCTCGGGGTAGACGCCGCGGTTGATCAGGTGGGCGAAGATGTCCAGCGAGGCCAGGTAGTTGCCCCGCATCATGGCTTGGGTGATGGGCACGAACTTGTCGCCGGCCGTGGTGCCGGAGGTCTGGGCGAAGTGCATGACCTTGCCCGGCCAGAGCACATCGGGCACGCCGCGCTCTCGCATATCGGCGATGTCGTCGGCGAAGGCGTACCAGTCGCTGATGGGCACGCGCTGGCGGTAGGCGTCGAGGCGTTGGCTCGGGTCGTCGATCGAGAGGATCTCGGCGAAGCCGTGGGCGCGGCCGAAACGGGTGTCGCGGGCCGCCCGCAGCAGGGCGGTGAGTTCGCTGATCTGCAGATCGGCGGTCTTCTCTCGCCAGTAGTCCGTGTCGGCCAGGCGTCTGCGCCGGCCCTGGACGCGGGCATGGAGTGCGGCCCCGACGAGGGTGGTCAGGCGGTTCGGGCCGTGGGGAGTGGGCGCGTGTGTCGGCATGGTCGCGGGCTCACGAATCGCGGGCGGCGACGGTGTCGAGGTGGTCGAAGAAGGAGGCCATCGCCTCGGCGAAGGGCAAGGGGGCTTCGATCATGGGCGCGTGGCCGCAGTTGTTGAGCCAGACGAGGCGGGCATCGGGCATCAACTCGGAGAAGCCCTGGCCGGCGCTTGGCGGGGTGACGACATCCTCTCGGCCCCAGATGAGCAGCGTGGGCTGGCGGATGTCGCCCAGATCGTCGGCCATGTTGTCCCGGCGGGCGCTCTTGGAAAGCCGGATCATCGCCCGGGCCCCGCCGCGTTCGTTGAGCAGGGCGTAAGCGCAATCGACATCCTCGGGGTTCATCTTGGATTTGTCGTAGAAGAGTTCGCCGATCTTCTCGATGAGCCACTCGCGGCTGGGCCGGACGGGGGCGCCCTTGACGACGGTGCGTTCGATGAGTCCGCTGGAGCCGGCCAGCACCAGGGCGTTGACCAGTTCGGGTCGCTCGTGGGTGACGCGGAGGGCGACATGGCCGCCGAAGGAGTTGCCCACCAGCACGGAGGGCTCGCCGATGTGATGATCGAGGAACTGCATGGTCATCGCGCTGACCGCGCTGAGCGAGCAGTCCACGCCCCGCAGCGAGAGCAGCGGGAGTTCGAGTGTGATGCAGCGCACGCGCGAGGAGATGCGATCGACCACCTTGCCCCAGTGCTCGTTGAGCCCGACGAGGCCGTGGAGGAACACGACGGGCCGACCTTCACCGCACTCGATGACATCGGCCACGATTCGCTTACCGCTCACGCCGGTGAGCGTGACCTTGCGTTTGGTTCGCTCGGCAGTCGTTTGGATCTCCACGCTGTTCAATGGCGGTCGTCTCCCCAGAGGCCCGGGCCCGCACCTGGGGGGTGCTCGGGCCAGCGTTTGTACACTATGGTGGATGATACGGGATTTCCGTGGCCGGTTTTCAGCATCGAGGGTTCAATTTCGCCATTTATCCCCGCTGGGCGTCGGTTCCCTCGACCACACGCCCGTCGAGAAGGCGGATGATCCGGTCGGCGCGGGCGGCGATGCGTTCGTCGTGGGTGACCATGACCATGGTCAGGCCGGTCTGGGCCCGGTGCTCGATCATGGCTTCGAGGATGGATTCGCCGGTCTTGCGATCGAGGTTGCCGGTGGGCTCATCGGCCAGCAGGAGACTGGGCTCGTTGATCAGTGCGCGGGCGATGGCCACGCGCTGGCGCTCGCCGCCGGAGAGTTCGGCGGGGCGGTGGCCGAGGCGGTGGCCGAGGCCGAAGCGTTCGAGGAGCGAGCGGGCCCGCCCGACGACCTTGCCGCGGTGGGTGCTGTAGCCGAATCGGCCGTGCTTGATCATACCGCCGATGGTGACATTCTGCAGGACGCTCAGTTCGGGCAGCAGGTGGTAGAACTGGAAGACGAACCCGACATCGTCGGCCCGGTAGTGGTCCAGTGCCCGCTTGCTCTGGCGGGTGAGGTCCTCGCCGTTGAAGGTGATCGATGCGCGGCGTTCCTGGTCGGGTTTGCGGTCCGGGCGGTCGAGGCCGCCCATCAGGTGCAGGAGGGTGCTCTTGCCGCTCCCCGAGGCCCCGAGCACGGTGACCCATTCGCCGGGATAGATATCGATATCCACGCCGTGGAGGACGGGGACCTTGACGCGACCGAGCCGGTAGGTCTTGTGCACATCGCGCACGGAGAGGATCGGCCTGTTGGCCGTCGCCATGGTGGCGGTCCCGGTGTGCTGTTGTGCTTCTTGAACCATTGCCTATTGCCTTCTTTACTCGAACCTCAACGCCTTGACCGGGTCCATCCGCGCGCTGTGGAGGGCGGGGATGAGGGCGCCGAGCACGCAGGTGAGCACGCCGACGACGAATACGGTGAGGGCCTTGCTCGGGTCGACATCGCTGGGGATCTCGATGAAGTAGTACTGACGCGGGTCCCAGATCACCAGGCCGAAGGTCTCGCCCATCCAGTCGTGGATGAGGTTGATGTTTGAGACGACCCAGTATCCCAGGGCGGTGCCGATGATCGAGCCGACCAGCCCGATCGCGGCCCCGTAGCCGATCCACAGCCATGCGACGCCGGGGGTGGAGGCGCCAAGGGCACGCAGGACGCCGATGTCTTTGGTTTTCTCTGTGGCCATGGACCAGAAGATGGCCAGCACGAGGAAGACGGTGGTGAAGGAAACGATGCCGAAGATGAACAGCACCAGCCCGGTTTCCTTCTTGACCGCGCTGATCATCGTGCGGTTAAGGTCCTCCCAGGTTTTGATCTGGTAGTGCATCTGCGATGAGCTGGGGACCTCCCCCTCGTGGGCGGCGGCGAAGTCCGCGTAGATATCGCGGATGCGGGCGCGGACCTCTTCGAGCCCGAAGCCCTCGGCCCCGGCGACCAGGACCGTGGTGACCCGGGCCGGGTCCTCGCCGATGACCTGACGCATGCGGGGGCGGGCCTCCCCGGTCTGGGGATCGATATCGACGGCGAAGGGGTTCTCGTCTGCGGGCACGGCCTCGACGCGGCGGGCGGCGTCGAGCTTGAGCATGCGCTGGAGGACATTGAGGGGGACCATGATGGTGCCCTCATCGACCTCGTAGATGCCCGATTGGAACTCGTTGGCGATGGGCATGGTCCGCGTGACCGGGTTGACGGGGCGGCCGCTGCTGTCGAGCGAAAGGATCGTCAAACCCACGGCCCCGTCGCGAGGAATAAAGGACTCGATCAGCTCGACGCTGCCGTCGGGGCGGGCGCGATTGGTGATCTGAGGGTAGTAGCCGCCCCAGATGGTTCGCTCGTTGAGGCCTGTGACCTCGACGCCGATGACGGCGGCGGGCTCAATGACGCCCGAGAGCGGGTCTGGTCGCGTCATGGTGAGGGCGTTCTGCTCGATCTGGGCGAGCAGGTCCCGGTTTTCCGGCTGCAGGCGGAGGTCCTCACCCTCATGGTCCTTGGGCGTGGGCTCTTCGATGGGTTTCCACCAGAGGGTGTCTGCGAAGCCGGTGACCTGGTTGTAGCTGGTGGGGGCGATGCCCTTGATTGAGATGAGTTCGATCCGGCCGTCGGGAAGTTCGATGAGGCCGAAGGTTTCGATGGTGGGCGTGGCGGCTTCGATCATCTCGTCGGCTTCGAGGCGTTCGATGAGGTCGTCGTAGTGGGCGAAACCGACATTGGGCCAGACGATAGCGACATCGCCGACGAGGGTGCGGCCTGATTCGATGAGGGTTTTGAGGAAGCCGCCCATGACGGACCATGTGATGAGGATGGTGGCCACGGAGAGCATGACCGCGGCCATGGCCAGCAGGGGCATGACCTTGCGGGTCAGGTATTTTCTCGTCAGCAGGGCCTGGTACACGGCGAGAGTCTAGCCCGGTCGGGGTGCATCGGTTCGCGCAATGTTCGCTTCTGACGGTCTTGGCGTGTCGATCAGTCCCAGCGGTTGTTGCCGCGGTCGATGTCTGGGAGGATCTGCTCAGGGTCGAGTGTGACGGCGTTGATATTGCGCCCGGCGGTGTCGATTCCGGCGCGCCAGCGGCTGGTCTGGTGCCAGATCTCGACGGGCAGGTCGATGGTCTCGGATTCGCCGTTCCTGTAGTCCACCCGCATGCGGACGGGCATGACCATGTCGCCGAGATTGTCGAGCACGACGATCGCGCCATCATCGACTTGGCGGACACCGGCGATGGCCTGGTCGAGGGCGTGGGGCTCGAGGAACCAGCCGCGCCAGAACCAGTTGAGGTCCGCGCCCGCGCCGTCTTCCATGGCGCGGAAGAAATCCGCGGGCTGGGGGTGCTTGAAAGACCACTGATACGCGTAGCCGGCGAATGCGTCGTCGAAGCGATCGGGGCCGAGGATGTATTCGCGGAGGATCCAGAGCCCGTAGCCGGTCTTGCGGTACATGAGGCGGCCGACCCATCGGGGCCAGGCGCGGTCGGGGGCGGTGACGATGGGCTGGCAGTTTACCGAGCCGCAGAGTTCGAGCGTTTGTTGTTGTGCCCGCTGGATATCCACATCGTTTTCGTACCAAGCGGCTTTGGAATAGAGGTTGATAAAGGTGTTGAAGCCCTCGTCCTGCCACATATAGCGTCGCTCGTCGGTGTTGACGACCATGGGGAACCAGTTGTGGCCGACTTCGTGGTCGGTGACGCCGAAGAGCCCGCGGGGATTGGTTCGGGACCCACAGAAGATGATGCCGGGGTATTCCATGCCGCCCTCGGGGCCGTTGATATTGGACATGGCGGGGTAGGGGTAAGGGAAGAGAAAATCGGAGTAGAACTCGACGGCGTGCTTGACATAGCGGGTGGAACCGCCGTCCTCATCTGTATGAGGCCAGACCTCGGCTTCTCTGGGGAAGAGCGATTGGCAGAGTACCTGTCGCTGCCCCTCGCGGCCGTCGGGAATTGTGGCTCCGCAGGCATCCCAGATGAAGGCATCGGACGCCGCCCAGGCGAAGGTGCGGGCGTTTTCGAGCTTGAACTGCCAGGTGAACTCGTTGGCGACGCCGGGGCGGAGGTCATCGCGGCCGACCTCATCGGGCTCGACGATCCAGATGGGGTCCTCGGAGTCGATGGCCTGCGCGAGACGATCCTGCTGGGTCTCGGTGAGCACCTCGGCGGGGTTGGTGAGTTCGCCCGAGGCGGCGACGAGGTAGCCGCGGGGGACGGTGATGGCGACCTCGTAGTCGCCGAAATCGGTGTAGAACTCGCCGCTGCCGAGGTAGGGCAGTGTGTTCCAGCCGTGGACATCGTCGTACTTGGCGACCTGGGGGAACCACTGGGCGAGTTCAAAGATCTTGCCCTGCTCGACGGTTTCGGCACCCATGCGGCGCAGGTGGGGCGGGATCATGAAGGCGAAGTCCATCTCAAATCGGAGGGTTTCGCCGGGGGTCAGGGGCTGGGGGAGGTCGATGCGGCCGAGGGTGTCGTAGACCTTCATGGTGAGGTCCTGATTTGCGCTGCGGATGGAGGGGACGGCGTAGCCGCCCTGAAAATCGTCCTCGAGCATTTTCATGACCGAGCCGGGGGTGCGTGATTGGGTGCCGATGGAATCGGTGTGGAAGAGGTTCTGCTCCAGGTTCACCCAGATATAGGGGAGTGTGTGGGGGGAGTTGTTGGTGTAGTGGACCGTCATGCTGGCGGTGATGGTCTCGGTGTCGGGATCGAGGCGGGCGTCGATCTGGTAGTCGCACTGCTGCTGCCAATAGTCGGGGCCCGGGTATCCCGAACCGAGGCGCATTTCGGTGGGCGTTGGCCACTGAATCTGGCGGAAGACATTGTCGCCCGCGGCTCCGCCAGCGCGGCGGAAGTTTTCATCGACCGCGCCCACGGAATCCGAGGTGCCGATGCCGGGGCGGTTGGCGGAACCGGCGCCCGTGGTGGCGCAACCGGCGAGTGCAAAGATGGCCAAGAGGGCCAGGAGCGGGGCGAAGAAGGATCGGATCGGGGCGCACGCACGCATGGGTTGGTCTCCGAGGGGGGAGGGGGCGAAGTGTTCGGGAAAGAAAGGGTAGCCGAAGATTTCGCCGCATGTGTGGATGCCGGATCAGAGCTTGCGGTCGAGGAGGCGGTATTGGACCGCTTCGCCGACATGTTCGGGTTTGACGGTGTCTGAGCCGCCGATGTCGGCGATGGTCAGGGCGACGCGCCGGATTTTGTCGTACGCGCGGGCGCTGAGGCCGAGCTGGGTCATGGCCTGTTCGAGCAGGGTTCTTGCGCCGTCTTCGAGCGGCATGATGGTATCGAGATCCTTGCCTCTGAGGCGGGCGTTGGGGGTTTCCCCCTGTCGCTTGTTGGAGCGTTCCCGGGCGGCGATGACCTGATTGCGCATGGTTTGGGTGCTTGTGCCGGTGGCTTTTTTGCTCAGTTCGGCCCATGGGACGGCCGGGGCCTCGACATGCAAGTCGATGCGGTCGAGCAGGGGGCCCGAGAGGCGGGAGAGGTATCGCTGCATCTCGCGTTGGCCGACCTCGCCGGGAGCGATGTCGCCCTTGGGCGTGGGGTTCATCGCGGCCACGAGCATGAAAGAGGCGGGGAACTGGACGGTGCCGTGGGACCGGGCGATGGTGACGACATGGTCCTCCATGGGCTGGCGCATGGTTTCGAGGACATTGCGAGAGAACTCGGGCAGCTCGTCGAGGAAGAGGATGCCGTGGTGTGCGAGGGAGATTTCGCCCGCGCGTGGGATAACCCCGCCGCCGACGATGGCGGGCGAGCTGGCGGTGTGGTGCGGTGTGCGGACGGGGCGGGCGGTCACCAGCCCGCGGTCGGAGTTGAGCATGCCCGCGGACGAGTAGATTCGGGTGACCTCGATGGCCTGCTTGGGCGTCATGGTGGGCATGATGCCGGGCAGGGCCTTGGCCATCATGGTCTTGCCGGTTCCGGCGGGGCCGAGCATGACGATGTTGTGCTGGCCGGCGGCGGCGATGACCAGGGCCCGCTTGACGGATTCCTGGCCTTTGACCTCCGCGAAGTCCACGGACGCGCTGGTTTCCTCGAGCATGGCGGCGACATCGGTGGTCGGGTGGGGCTCGAGATCGAGTTCGCCGTTGCAGAGCCCCACGACCTGGGCGAGGGTTGAGACGCCGAAGACGCGTATGCCTTCGACCACGGAGGCCTCCGCGGCGTTGGCGGCGGGGACGATGACGGCATCGAGGCCCAGGTCCCGTGCGAGGGTGACCATGGCGATGACGCCGCGGATGGGGCGGATACGCCCGTCGAGGGCCAGTTCACCGGCGATCAGGGCCCGTCGGGGGTCGAGTCCCTGGG
>JBBDKK010000189.1:0-13725 GCA_040879395.1 Phycisphaerales bacterium | reverse complement strand
CCGGGATGGTCCTTCTCCATCGACCGCACCAGCCGCGGACCAGAGACCGAGCGGGTCTATCTCACCATCCGCAAGCCCGACCCGGCCTACATGAACCCGCAGGTGATCGTGGAGAAGCAACTGCTCACCGATGTCCGGGAGGAAACGCCCGTCACGGTCATGGCCCGCTTGCTCGAGGCCAACGAGAAAGCCCCGAGCAACGGCTATGTCCGCCTCGATATGGTGGAGACCTTCGAGGAATGACCGCGGCGGACACGGCCCAACCCGGACCCCCGCCGGAGCCTGCCCCGGGCCGCAATCCCGGCGACTGCTCGGCCAAGGGACGCACGCTGCTGGCCCTCACCATGGTCCCGGGCTTGGGCCCCGTCCGCATCGCCCACCTGGTGGATTCCCTGGGATCTCCCGAAGCGGTGCTCAGCGCCTCAGCGGCGCGCATCGCCGCCATACGCGGCATCGGGCCCACCACCGCCGCCAGCATCGCCCGCCATCTCCACGAATCCATCGAACGCGTCGATCGCGAGCTTGAACGCATCGCCGATGCCGGTGCCCATGTCGTGGCCGCCGGCGACCCCCACTACCCCCCGATGCTCGCCGCCGTCCCCAGCGCGCCCCCGGTGCTGATGATCCGGGGCGTGTTCGACCACCAGAAGCACAACCGATACCCCTGCGCGATCGTCGGGTCGCGCTCATGCAGCATCTACGGCTCCGAACAAGCCTCTCGATTCGCCGGGGCCCTGGCCGGGGCGGGGATCACCATCGTCTCGGGCGGGGCACGGGGGATCGACACCGCCGCCCACCGGGGCACGCTCAACGCCGGCGGCCGCACCGCCGTTGTGCTGGGATGCGGCATCTCCCAGACCTACCCGCCCGAGAACACGGATCTCTTCAACGAGATCGTCGCCAGGGGCGGGGCGGTCATTTCTGAGCTGCCGGTGGATGCTAAGCCCGATTCCAAGAACTTCCCCGCCCGCAACCGGATCATCTCGGGCTTGTCTCTGGGCGTGCTGGTGATCGAGGCGGGCCGCAAGTCCGGCGCACTGATCACCGCCCGCCACGCGACCGAGGACCACGGCCGCGAGGTCATGGGCCTGCCGGGCCGGGTGGATTCCCCCGCCAGCGCGGGCACGCTGGAACTGCTCAAATCCGGGGCCCACCTCGTCACCGAGCCCGGCGATGTGATTTCGATCCTCGAGGGCGATGCGTTCCATCTTTACTCGGGCACCCACGCCGCCAAAACCGCCGACCCCGCGAGATCCGGCACCCAGCCGTCATCTGATCAACCGGGCCCCGCGTTGGGCCCGATCGGCGATCTTGACGGCCCGGACCGCGAAGTGCTCACCGCGCTCTCCCAGCCCCGCACGGGCGATGAGCTGGCCGAAATCCTCGGCGAGGACCCCGGGCAACTGCGGTCGCGCCTGACCATGCTGGAAATCCAGGGGCGCGTGAAGCGTTCGGGCAGCCGCTTCACGCGGGTCCGATAATCGCCGTTTTTGGGCGATAAGCGATGTTTGCGCGAGGATTTTGTCTGTTCACAACTCACAGATTCGGGGTCTTTTCGCCGTTCACAGCGGATTTCCCCATATTTCCCTTGCCGTGCGGGCCATGATCGGCTAAAGTTGACCAAACAAAGCAGCGGATAACGCTGTTCTTTCAGAGCCCCGATACCCGATCAGAACAAAGACAACCCAGTGAATGGCAACACGGAAATGACACCGGACACAAGTCAGCCAACAGCATGTAGTAGAAAGCCCAGCGCGATGGGTTGTCCGCGCGGGGCCGTTAGAGAGATCGAGGCGGGCCATGAATACGAACAGCGCGGCATTGATGCGATTGGGACCCGGCGGCGACTACGCCACCGATTATCACGCGAGCCATCGGGGACACGGACAACGCGGCGGCCGCATCATCCGGATGGAATCGCCGCCACGCTTCCAAGCCGCGCCGAGCCGGGCGGAAATCATCGGCCTGCTGATGGTCGCCCAGCACCGGATTCGTTCACAACGCGATCTGCTCGCCGATGCGCAGCGGACGCTTGGAAAACTGACAGGCACCGCTTTCAAGCAAGAACCGGGGCACAGCACCCACGCGGCGCTGACCCGGAGCCAGCAAACGACCCGAAAGGATGGGCACCATGAACCTCACACCCAAACAACTCCGTATCCTGCAACTGATCCGCGATTCCCGAGTTCGCCGTGGCTATTCCCCGACGATGCAGGAACTCGCCGACGAGATCGGCGTCAGCAAAGTAACCGTGTTCGAGCATGTGGAAGCCCTCATCAAAAAGGGCGCGCTCGTCCGCGAAGCCAACAAGGCACGCTCTTTGTCGATCGCTGAAGGCGTCTCCGTCCCCGACGAATCACGACCGCTCAAGTTCCCCCTGGTCGGCAAGATCGCCGCGGGATACCCGATCGAGAAGGTCGCCGACGCAGACGAGATCGACCTGGTCGAGTTTCTTTCCACCCTCGACGATGCGGGCTCCACCTTCGCCCTCCAGGTCGACGGCGAGTCCATGCGCGATGAGGGCATCCTCGACGGCGACCTCGTCCTGCTCGAACGCGCCCAGGTCGCCCACAACGGCGACCGCGTCGTGGCCCTGCTCGAAGACGGATCCACCACGCTCAAAACCTTCTATAAAGAAGCCGACCACATCCGCCTCCAGCCCGCCAACCCCGATTTCGAGCCCATCCGCGTCCAGTTCTGCCAGATCCAGGGCATCGTCAAGGGCGTCGTGCGAAGGTATTGATCCTTCTTTGGCCTTTGGTCCCCAAGGTGGATCTTGCCTCGCGTCTCAGAACCGCTTGTGTGTCGGTCGGCGGCTCGGGCCCTGCACGCCCATGATCGCCCGCAGCAGCGGCAGGTCTCCCGGGCGGGTGAGCTTGAGATTCAGCGCATCGCCCTCGACCACCACCACCGGCTCGCCCAGCCGCTCAACAAGCCCCGCATCGTCGGTCGATGAAAGGTCATCTTGGCCGTACGCGCGAAGGATCAACTCGCGCTCGAAAACCTGCGGCGTCTGGATCTGCATCAGGTTCGCCCGGTCGATCGTCGCCTCCACCCGGTGCATGACCGATCGGTCGGTCACGCCCAGGATCGCAGCGACCTGATCCACACCCCCGCCGTCCTCGATCGGTTCGGGGTCTACCCGCTTGAGCGTGTCGCTGGCCGGCACGCCCGGCACCACCGCCGGGTGGCGTTTGGCGGCATCGAACACCCGGTCGATCAGCCCCCCGTCCGTCGCCGGGCGGGCCGCGTCGTGGATCGCCACATGCGTGCACGAATCACCGATCTCGGACAGCGCGACCCGGACCGTCTGCCATCGGTGCAGCTCCCCGCCGCGGACCAGCCGCGCCCCCAACAGCGAGAGCCGATCGCCGTGGCGGTCTGTGAACGCGGCGAACGCCGCCGGATCGTGGGGCCCAGCGACGATGATGGAATCAACTTCCTCGCGGGTGTTGAAGAGTTCGATGCTCCGCTGCAGCACCGTCTTTCCGCCCAGGTCCTCATCGAGCTTGGAGCGCGCCCCGCCCAGGGCATCGAGCGGATCGTCACCGCCCTGGTTGTAACGGGTCGAGGAGCCGGCGGCGGTGATGATGACACAGATACGCATGGGCAACTATAGAAGTAGCGTTCGCTGGGGTGGAGGAACGCGGGCCGGAGGGTCAGTCAACCAGGATGCGGATAATCGTCTCGGCGATCACCCGGGCGTAGCCCTCGGCCGGGCCGGGCAGCGAGCCCTCGTTGATCAGCCGGGGGATGTTGACGATCACGCCCGAGACAATCGCGATCACCAGGTCGGGATCCAGGGCCCGGATCTCACCGCTCTGCTGGGCCCGAATAATGAACGCGCGGAACACGCGGCTCTGGCTCGTGTATACATCCCCAAGCGTGTCCGCCAGCCGGTGCGGCATGAGCAGGACATACGTGAACGCATCGGGGTTGGCATCGAAGTACTGGTAGCTCAGCTTGACCCATTCGACGATGGCCTCTTGGAAAGAGAGATCGGAGTTGACCAGCACCGCCTTGTCCCGAGCCATCTCTTCGACGATGCTGGTGTAGGCCTCGCGGATCAGCTCGTCTTTGTTCGCAAAGTGTTTATAGACCGCACCCTCGGTCACCCCCACTTCCCGGGCGATCGTCCTGATGGACGCCCCGTCGATACCCTCGCGGGCACCGAGCCGGATGGCCGCGTCCCGCAGGTCGATTCGGGTATTTCGCTTGGGTCGGTGTTTGTCCTGCATGAGATTCAGGATTATATACGACTGTTCCAGGGTAACTGATGAGGCGATCCGAGACTATCTGCAGATATTCTCTTTGAATCGAGCGATTTTCCGCATATCTTCGGGGAAGAATACGGATAGTCCATGCCGAACCTTCTCGCCCCGATTCTGGAGTATTTTCGATGAACCTCAAAGCACTTTCCACGGCGGCCCTTGCCGGGCTCGCCCTCTCGGCCGTCGGCCTTCATGCCGAGCCGTTCGTTTTTCAGGGCCAGCTCAGCGAGGGCGGCGCCCCCGCCGACGGGATCTACGATCTCGAGTTCCTGCTCTACTCCGATGATATCGGCGGCACGCAGATCGGATCGACCGTCACGCTTGAGGACCGACAAGTCGAGGACGGCAACTTCAGCGTCGAGCTGGACTTCGGCAACGGCGCGTTCAACGGCACCGAGCGATGGATCGAGATCCGCGTGCGCGAGGGCGCTTCGATCGGCGGGTTCACCGATCTCTCGCCCCGCGCCAAGGTCGGCAGCGCGCCTCAGGCGTCCTACGCCAACCGGGCGGGCACGGCCGACACCATCACCGATTCCTTCTGGACCCAGGCGCCCGGCGTGCTCATCTTCGGCGAGCACAACGGCAACGACCAGTTCTTCTTCAACCGCGACCGCGTCATCGAATCGAGCGATGTCATGGTCGTTCAGTCATCGATGAACGGCCCGGGCGGCTTTACTTTTTCAACATATGCGAACGGGATGCCGTATTTCGGCTACGCGACCGGCGGCTTCATGCGGGCCAAAACCTACTACGACCCCGTCACCGACGCGTGGGTTGTGAACAAGGGTGGCAGCGACATGCTTGAGATCGATGACAACGACGATGTCGTCATCACCAACAACCTCATCGTCGGCGGCACCATCAGCTCCATGGGCGGCGGCGGTGGCGACGGCGGCGTGGGTTACAAGTCCCACACGCCCGATTCCATTTACGAGGGCTTCGGCTTCGATCGAACCTTCAACGCCTTCGCAGGGGCGATCGTCACCCAGGGCTCCAGCGGCTATCTCCGCACCGATATCGATCTGCCGCACGGGGCGGAGATCACCAACATCCGCATCGAGTTCGTTGACCGTGTCAGCTCGCCGAACCTCCGCTTCCAGCTCTGGCGGCGCGACCTGGGCACGCTGGGATATACAAACGACACCCTGGCGGAATCCAGCGGTGCTGATGCAAACATGGTTCAGGTCATCAACATCGACCCCGCCTCGCCGATCGTCATCGACAACACCGCATACACCTACGCACTGCGGGTCTTCTCGACCTCCGGCTCGTGGCCCTCCACCGGGCAGATGGGCGTAAGGAGCATCCTGATCGAGTACGACCGGCCCTGATCGCTGTGATTGGCGAACTGGGGTTGCGAAACATCGAAACATGACTTGATACATGAAAAGCACCCGCACGAATGTGCGGGTGCTTTGATTGGTGAAGAAGAGGATGACCGTCCGCGGGCAGCCGGGTTTACGGGCAGCCGGTGGAGTACGCGGTGATGAACTCCATGATGTCGGTGAAGTTGACCTCGTTGTCGCCGTTCATATCCGCGATCTGATCGCCGCCGGCATAGGCCTGGATGTACGACGAGAGATCGTAGAAGGTCACCCTTCCGTCCGCCTGGAAGTCAGCCGGGCAGGAGATGAGCCCGTTGAAGTACCGGCGTGCCTGGGTGAATGCCTGTGGGCCGATGATGATGCCCATGTGGCGACCCGGGATATCGTCGGCCGGCGGGTGAATGCCGCCCCAGATGCGCGACATCGATGTCTGGTCGGACGCGTCCTGGTAGGTCGCCCACTGGAGAACGATATCCTGCGACGGGCCCTGCTCGAAGACAAGGAAATCGTTCATCGGCGCATCGAACTCGCCCATGCCGCCTGGGAAGAACTGCGATCCGGTGAGCAGCGTCATGATCTCCGCGGCGGAGCGGGAGAAGGTCGAGTGACCGGAGACATAGCCGGGGAATGGCGGGCTGACGAAGGTCGGGCGCTGGTACGGCCACCAGTTTTCGGCCAGTATCCAGTCCACGCCGGCGACATCGGTGTCGGGATTGACTATGTAGTCCGGGCCGCGCCAGGCCTTGATGGCGATCTTGCCCTCTTGGCCGGCTAGGTGCTCGTGCCGTTCGCCGGGCGCGCTGGACTCGGCGGTGACCAGTTCGATGTAGTCCTCGATCAGGTTGACGCCGTTGGGATGGAAGCTGGGGGCATCGGGATCGGTGCATTGCCCGTTGTCGCAGAGGTATCTAATCGCCGAGACGGGCCGGACATAGTCGTAGTATCCCTTGACTGACCAGGCCGAGATGGCGGCGTCGTGCATGCCCCCGCCGAGTGCGAGGTACGATTTGACATCATATTCAAGGTCATCGAGGATCGGTCCCTGACCCATGAAGCGGTTCTCGTGGAGCGGGTGATCGGAGACATAGTGCAGGATGGAGAACCAGTGCCCGGGGGGTGTTTCCGATGAGGGCCCGTCGGCCCAGAACTCGGCGAGGATCCGGGTGTAGTCGCCGCGAGGAACGATCTGCGGCTCGTAGGGTTCGCCGGTCACGGGGTTGAGATCGTGCCCCGGGCTCCAGTCGCCGCCGATCAGCTTGTCGTAGTATTGCTGCTCCTCGGCCACTGTCGGAAGCTGGGCGTTGCCGAATGAAGCCGGCGAGATGTCCATCATGGCGCCGTCGCTGGGATCGAGGTGCGATGACCAGGTCACGACCAGTTCGTTGCCCCACTTGTAGCGATCGTCGCCTACGCCGTTGAGGTAGGGCGGGGCACCGGGATCATTCCAGACCGCCCAGTCGAAACCATCGCGATCATACACATTGAAGTTATGGTCGTTGAGCGCGAAGCCCACAACCTCGCCCCACTCGGGGCTGAGGGCATCGGGGTAACCGGCCGGGATTGGGTTGCCGGACTGATCGATGAAGTACTGCAAGGCCAGCGGCTGCCAGCGGTTGGCATCGAGGATATCGGGGTTGCCCGGGAAATCGGGCAGCAGCGGCGGGTTGATCGGCTCGTAGATCAGGTTTGCGTAGTTGTTCTGCTCGTTAGAGCCGTCGGAAAGTCCGAAGTCGATAATGGACTGCGCGATGCGGTTGCCAAGCGAGGCGGGGTCGTCGCCCACGGTCCCTGTGTACGATTTGTCGTAGCCGAGGTCGTCCATGAGGGCGTCGAACTCGGGCAGCACATCAGGAGCGCCGGGGGAAGGTGTGAAGCGATGGATCAGCACGCGGTACATCGCGTAGCTGATGGCTTCCTCGCGGGCTGCCTGGACATCGGCGGCGGTCAGTTTCTCCACATGGAGCACCTGATCGGCGTGTGTGTCGTAGGCGGCCCATGCGTCCCACATCGCCGCGCTGGTGTGATAGAGGTTGCGGGAATGCACGGTCGGGCGTGCGTTGTCGTTGCGAATGGAATCGAGCATCAGCTCGCTCCACATCCGGGCGACGGAATGGCTCATGCCGCGCTGCTCGGCAAGGTCGCGGCGTACGGCCGCGGATTTATGCTCCAGCGGGGCCATTTTGGTGGTCGTGAAGTCCTGCTGAGCAGGCGCCAGCGAGACGGAAAGCGCCATGCCGGCGCACAGTGCGAGTGTTCGTGAGAAACCATTCATCTCTGTGTACTCCCCAGAAGTATGTCTGCTTGTCCCGCGGCTCGAAAATGACCTTACGGGGCGAATCACCCCCAATCTACCGGCTTTGTTCATGAAATCAAGATAAAAGAGGAATAACGATGGAACCGTTTTGAACCGTGCAGGTCCGTGAGAATTTATCCCCATTCTGGACGCCGGGAGGGCTGGTAATGTAAACACTAACTGAAAAATAGTCGGTCCGTAAAGCCCTTCACGCCGGGTGTGAACCGGGAGGGAGTGGACTGCGTAGAATGGTTGCCGTCGAATAATCGGCGGAGTGAAAAGTGGATACTTGGGGCCGAAGCGGCATTCGATCGGATCGGGAATGCACAGCGTGGCGTGTCGAGGGGTGTGCCAGCCTCGTAAAAAGCACACAACACTATATCTGCCGAACCGCAGTACGCACTCGCGGCCTAATACAGGCCTCGGATCACGGGCTTGATGCCTGATAAGGCTCGTGATCACGATCATCAGGCTGGTCAACACCCGGTGTCTCTTGGGGTGTTGGCGAGGAGGTTTCGAGGGGCTGGACCGAAGCACAGGGCGTCATCTCCCGGTGTCAGGTCGAGATCAAACAGATGACTACACACGTAGAGGCGTTGCGCGGACGATTCCGACACGGGGGTTCGATTCCCCCCGGCTCCATTTCTGGACCACCTTGGACAAGCCTGTACTCAGGCTGCCTAAGTGGTTCAACCTCAGACACTTGACGATGCTCAACGATGGACTTACCCGGTCCATCGTTGGTCTCGTTTTGACCCCCTTGGACCACCCCCACTGCGCGCTTGACTGCGCGCTCATCACCCCGGAGTCGGGGGAACCTGGCCATCATTTCGGCGTGCTCGGCCCGTTCGGTGTGCATGTAACGCTGGGTGGTGGTGATGTCCGCGTGGTCGGCCATCCGCTGAGCCAGGCGAACATCCTTTGAGGTCTTGGCGATGATCGTCGTGAAGGTGTGGCGGAGGCTGTGGAAGCAAGCCTTACCCTCGTCAGTCTTTTTCTCGATGCCCGCGAGCTTGAGATGCTTCTCGATAGTGTGATGGCTGGGCATGGCCGGGAACACCAGATCGGTTTCGGCGCGGGTCCGTGCAGCGGCGAGCATCGAGGCCAACTCCTGTGAAATGCTCTGGGTGCGACCCTTGCGGTTCTTGGTCGTCTCGGGACGCAGGAGCACGCTGGGCTCAGGATCGTTCTCATGAACATCATCCCAGCGGAGCTGCTTCAGCTCGCCGAAACGGCCGCCTGTGCTCATCGCCGCGAGATAAAGCAGTTCGTACTCGTCCGCCACCGAGAGTAGACGGGAGGCTTCATCAACGCTCAGGGCTCGCCTGGAACGCTCAGAAGCTCGCGTCACGCGTGCTCGGCGGATCCTGCCTCTCAGCGGGTTCTGATCGAGCTTACTCTCGTAGACGAGCCAATCGAGAAACACATACCACGCGGTCAAGTATTCGTTGCGTGTCTTTGGGCCGCAGGTGAGCTGGTTCCACCACGGTTCGAATGTCTGTTTGCGGACATCCCGGAGCTTGGTGAATACGCCCGCCTCGATCGGCTTCATGAGCTGCGATCGTTTCTTGCGGATGTGCAGCGCGTTGCGACCGTCAATATTCTTCAGATAATCGAGGTGCTGCTCGATCAGATCGGCCAAGTTATCGCCGAGGGTTCTTTTTCCGTTGCGGAAGGCCTCGATGCCGATGGCTTCCATCTGGGAGGCGGCTTGGAGGGCGAGGCGTTGGTCGGTGTGACCGGTCGATACGACGCGGCCGCCGATCGAGGTGTAATAGGACTTTCGCGGTGGCCGCTTAAAAACGCTTGGTGCTGGCATCAGACTCGCCCCCGTTTCTGAGCATACTGGAGGTACTTCTCCAACATCTCGATAGGTAACCAGACTCGCTTACCGGCCCTGATCCAGTGGGCGAGGAGTGGCTCTTCCTTTCGGCGACGATCGACAGTCTTCTCATCGACACCCAGGCGCTCGGCAACTTCCGCTTTCGTGAGGTGTCCCGGGAGGCGGTTCATGATGCGCCCTCCTGTCCTGGCTTCCGCTTGAGTGGCTTCTTAGCAGCGGCGCGAGCACGGGCGGCTTCACGCTGGCGCGGGCCTTTTTCCATGATGTTGGAGATTTCCTGGTCGGAGATCTCACCGCGGGAGAGATCCTTAAGAAACTCAAGGACGGCTGGGGAGCTTAAGGTCTTGTGAATACCCCGAATGACTGGGTTTTCGAGACACTTGTGGAATGCCTCCTGCTCAGGAAGGTCGTTCTTGATGGCCTGTTCGATGATGGCAGTACGGGTGACTCCGATATCCTCGGCGAACTTGTCGATGCGGGCAATCATGGACTCTTCGAGCGTGATTGAGATGGGTTTGCGGCTCATATGATTTTATCGTATCATATACGATGCCGCCTGTCAAGCGATTATTCCTCGGGCGCCTGAGTTTCCGTCGACCGTTCAGCCTGCCTGAGAATGAGCTGAGTGGCATCCTCCGACAAGTCCGGCGGGTAGCCATACTTAGCGAGCATCCGCCGAACATTGCGACGGAGTGTTGCTCGGACGGATTCCCGTTGGGTCCAGTCCAGCTTCGGCATCTTCTTTACCATCTCTGCCAGCTCTCGGGCCATCGCACGGAGCGTGTCTGATTGCATCACTTTCTCTGCAGAGCCGTTGTCCGCTAGGGCCTCGTAAAAGGAAATTTCTTCAGGCGTAAACCCGGTGGCTTGATCTTGCTCTTGTAGTTCGCGGAAGGCCCGAGCGAGGTCGAGCAGCCTGGAGATCATCTCGGCCGTGGTAATGGCCTTATTCGTGTAGTTGAGCATCGCGTCTTCAAGTGCCTCTCGGAACTTCCGGCTCCGGACAATGTTCGTGCGTTCGGTCGTGCGGATCTGGTCATTGAGCAGCTTGCGAAGCGTCTCCAGGGCTAGATTCTTCTGTTCTAGTGCAGCCACCCGGTTGAGGAACTCATCGGAGAGGATGTCAAGACGCGCTTCCTGCAGCCCCGCTGCGGCGAAAAGGTCGATCACATCGTCGGCATCCACCGCGCCGCCGATAACCTGGCGCACCGCTGCATCGACATCCCGCTGCCGGATTATTCCTTCGGGTCCAGCATCGTCCGCCAGGCGCTTGCGGATCATCGCGACGACTCGCTGTAAGAATGCGAGGTGATCGACGATAGCCTCAGCCTCAGGACGAGGGACCACTAATGCGAACGCGGCGGAGAGTTGCTTGACGAGTGTTCGCAGCCGCTTCCATCCGTTCTCCTGAGCGAAGACATGGTCGATCGCTCCAAGATAGATCGGCAGTACATCTTGCGGCGCGGCCCCGATCGCGGCCTCGTAATCGAAGCCATGGAAGAATGACTGCAGTTTCTCGAATGTGGATTGCATCGCTGGTACTGCTTCGTCCTGCACCTGCTTGACCGCATCTCCGGTGCCGCCCGCCTGGGTGTAGATAGCCAATGCATCGGCCAGTTGATCGGCCAGACCAAGCAGGTCGACGATCAGGCCGCCCGGCTTGTCGCCGTATACCCGGTTTACGCGGGCGATGGCCTGCATGAGGTTGTGCCCGGCCAGCGGCTTGTCGAGATACATCGTGTGGGCGGGCGGGCAGTCGAAACCGGTGAGCCACATATCGCAGACGATCACGAGCCGCAGGTCGTCATCGGGCTTCTTGAATCGCTCGGCGAGCCGCTTTCTCTGGGCCTTTGTTCGCACATGCTGACTAAGCGGCTCGGGATCGTCGCTCGTGCCGGTAACAACCACCTTCATCGAGCCCTTCTCGTCGTCCTCATCGTGCCAGTCGGGGCGGAGTGCCTTGATGGCTTCATAGAGCCGGGCGGCGATATCGCGGCTCATCGTGACCGCCATCGCCTTGCCTTCCATCGCGGCTCGACGCTTCTCCCAGTGCTCCACGATGAATGCTGCCAGGCGATCGATGCGTTCAGGTGCACCGACGAGATCCTCAAGCCGGACGCGTATATTGTCCTCGACCTCTTCTCCGGACGCATCGGCCCGAGCGGCGGCGTTCTTCTCCAACTCCGCTTCGGCGGTCTTGGCCCCGTCGTCGTCGACGGTGAGCTTGACGATCTGCGACTCGTAGAAGAGCGGCTTCGTGGCACCGTCCTCGACGGCCTGGCGGATGTCGTAGACATCTGCATACTCGCCGAAGACATGGATGGTGTTTCGGTCATCGCGTTCGAGCGGCGTGCCTGTGAACCCGATGAATGTCGCATTCGGTAGAGCTTCACGCATCCATCGTGCTCCACCCTCGACGAAGCCGTACTGGCTCCGGTGGGCCTCATCGGCCATCACGACGACATTGCTCCGCTGGGAGATCGAACCGTGCGCTTCGGTGAACTTCTGGATCGTCGTGAAGATGACCCCTCCCGCTGCCCGGTCGAGCAGTTCGCCGAGGTGCGTGCGGCTGTCTGCCTTGACTGGATCTTGCCGGAGCATCGCCCGCCCACTCGCGAATGTATCGAAGAGCTGGTCGTCGAGATCGTTCCGGTCCGTGATCATGACGATGGTTGGGTTTGCCAAAGTTGGCTCTCTGACAAGTGCCCCGGAGAGCATGAGCATCGTCAGACTCTTGCCGGACCCCTGGGTGTGCCAGATAACGCCGCCCCGGCCGTCACCGCTTCCGGCGGGTGGCTTGAGTGCATTGGTGATGCTCGTTCGGGCTTTGCGGAGGGCTCGGAACTGGTGGTAGCCAGCGATCTTCTTGGCGATTTCGCCGCGTTCGTCCTCCTCAAAGACCACGCAGTTACGGAGATAGTCCAGCAGCAGGTGGCGGTCGAACAGGCCGCGGATGAGGGCTTCGAGCGTGGGTTGGCCACCCTCGGCGGGCCGCCAGGGCATGAAGCGGCTGGGGCCGGCGGTGATGGAGCCGACACGGGTCAGCAGGCCGTCGGAGGCGACGAGGAGGGCGTTGGGGACGAAGAAGTCCGGGGCGGTGCGCTTGTAGCGTTCGAACTGGTCGATGGCGGTCCAGAGGTCGGCTTCAGGGTCGGACGGGTCCTTGAGTTCGATCACAGCGATCGGCATGCCGTTGAGAAACACGGTCAGATCAGGGCGGATCCACTTGCCGGACGGGCCGGTGATGGTGAGCTGGCGGACGACGAGGAGGTCGTTCTTCTCGGGACGGTCGAAGTCGATCAGCTTTGCGTAGCCGCCGCGGGTCTCGGCGGACTTGGGGTCCTTGTACTCGACCTCGACGCCGTCTGTGAGGAGACGGTGGAACCAGCGGTTGTTCTGGATGAGGGTGGGGTGCGGGGGGCGGGCCAGCGTGCGGACGATGCCTTCGATTGCGCCCGTAGGGAGGTGCCGATTGAGACGCGCTACCGCCTTGGCGAGGTTGTTCGAAAGTAGCAATAACTCGCCTGGCGGCCCCACGGTCAGCTCTGCCTCGTCCACATGGGCAAAGCCGACCCCCTGAAAGTGGGCGAGAGCCGAGTCTTCGATGTCTCGCTCGGTCAACGATGCCATTCAAGTACCCCTCCATCGCCCTATCACAGGAGCGTGCCTTAATGCCAAACCCTGGAATACGAGTTCGTTACGACTATTTCTCTGTACAGAGCCGGGCCGAGCGAGCATACCCTTTGTCGGCTATCCACGCCCGACAACCTCGTTTGTTGTTCACAATATGGCGATTTGTGATGGACAAAATCGCTTGTGGTTCATCGGCGACACTCAAAAGGCGGCCCTCCCCTCCGCGATGTTCAGCAGACTAGAGAAGGCGAGGATCCCCGGGCGACGCCCGCTGGCAGGGCGAATCTCTTTAAGCATTCCCGCTTCTCGGACCTCCCGAAGGATTCGGCTGGCGGTGCCATCGGGAATTCCTGAGGTCTT
>JBBDKK010000188.1:0-13825 GCA_040879395.1 Phycisphaerales bacterium | reverse complement strand
GATGTCAACAGATGTGCGCACGAACTCGGATGTACGGTCGTCCAGCGCCCGCCCCAACGGTCCCACGACACGACGACCATCGACGACGCGGCCCGCCACGCCTACGAGCAGGTCGGCTCGCCCGATGTTCCGATCGTGATTCTGTACGCCAATGTGCCGGTGCGCCCGGAATCGTTGATCGACGACGCGGTGAAGCTGCTGGTTGAATCCGGCTGCGACAGCGTGCAGAGCTACGCAAAGGTCGGCAAGCACCACCCGTGGTGGACGGTGCGGGTCGGTGATGATGGGCAGGTGCGCCCGTGGGAGGGCGAGGTGCTGTTTCACAACTGCTTCCGCCGCCAGGACCTGCCCGCGGCGATGATTCCCGATGGCGGGGTGATGGCGCTGACGGGTGATGCGTTGATGCGGCGGGTGGGTGCGCCGGAGGGGCCGCATTGGTTTTTGGGGATTGATCGGCGGGGGGTGGTGACGGAGGAGGGGGCGGTGGTGGATATCGATGCGCGGGTGGATCTGTTGGTGGCGGATGTTCTTTTAAGAGAAAGTATCACCACAGAGGACACAGAGAGCACAGAGAAGATTCAAAGGGAGCATGGCCGGTGGGATGGGCGGGACGCGGAGCTTACGGAGAAGATCATTGGGTGCGCGATGGCCGTACATCGTGAGCTTGGGCCCGGGTTGCTGGAATCAGTGTATGAGTTGTGCCTGATGGATGAACTGGCGCGTGCGGGGATTCAGGCGCACAGTCAGGTGTTGTGCGATGTCGCGTATCAGAATCGGATGATCCCGGCGGGGCTTCGCATGGATCTGCTTGTCGAGGATCGCGTGATCGTCGAGATCAAGTCAGTCGAAGCATTGCGTGCGGTGCATCAGGCCCAACTGCTGAGCTACCTAAAAATCACCGGACGACGCACCGGACTCCTCCTCAACTTCAACGAGCGCCTCCTTAAATCCGGAATCAAACGCATTGTTCTCTGACGCCTTCGTCTTCTTCCTCTGTCTTTCTTCTCTGTGCTCTCTGTGTCCTCTGTGGTGATACTTTCTTTTATGAAAATCGGCAACAAACAGATCGGCCTGAACCACCCGCCCTACATCATCGCCGAGATTGGGGTGAATCATGACGGGGATGTCGAGCGGGCGTTGTCGCTCACGGACGCCGCCGCCGAGGCCGGGGCGGACGCGGTGAAGCTGCAGTTCTTTGAGACCGACCGGCTGATGAGCAAGGCCGCCAAGCTCGCGGCGTACCAGAAGAACGCGGGCGAGACGGACCCGATCGCGATGCTGCGCCGCTTGGAACTGACCATCGACGAGATGGCGCGGGTGGTCGATCGGGCGCATGAAAGAGGCATCCATGCGATCGTGACGGTGTTCAGCACGGAACTGGTCGAGGTGGCCGAGACGCTGGCGTGGGACGCGTACAAGACGGCGAGCCCGGACATTGTGAACAGGCCGCTGCTTGAGGCGCTGGCGGCGACGGGCAAGCCGATGATCGTGAGCACGGGTGCGAGCACGCTCGACGAGGTGGTGCGGGCGGTCGGGTGGCTTGATGATGTGCGCGATCGGTTGGCGGTGTTGCAATGCGTGAGTTGTTATCCGGCACCCGAGGTTGCCCTTGGCGGGATCAAGGCCATCTCGTATGCGACTGGGTTGCCGACCGGATATAGCGATCACACCGAGGATGTTGGAGGTGCTGGTGCAGTGGCATATGGGGCCTGTCTGTTGGAGAAGCACATCACATATGACCGGAAAGCAAAAGGCCCCGACCACAAGGCTTCGCTATGGGATGCGATGCTCGGAGAGTATGTGCGGCTGGCGAATCGCTCGGTAGAGTCCCGCGACAACACTGAGCAAATGTACATAGATCGTGCTTTAGCAGAACCGCTCATGCCACCGGTGCTCAAGACATACCTACTCAGTCGAGATTTCGGGTCGAAGGAGGAAGCCGGGGCAGCTTTCGGCTGTGATACAACTCCGATCGAGAAACGCGTCCTCGACTGCGAACGCGATGTCCGTGAAGTCTCTCGCCAGTCCGTCGTTTCTACCCGCGACATCGCCCCCGGTGAGACGATCACCCGCGACATGCTCACGATCAAACGCCCCGGGACGGGGATCCTCGCGTATCGTCTCGAGGAGGTCGTCGGCTCGGTCGCGAAGCGCGCGATCGACAACGATGTACCCATCGCCCCGGAGGATCTCGCGTGAACGAGAACGGACAGCACAAGGTCATGGTTGTCACGGGCACGCGGGCGGAGTTCGGGCTGCTCAAGCCGGTGATGCACGCGATCCACGCGCACCCGGCGCTGGAGTTGTATGTCGTCGCTGCTGGCTCGCACCTGGTGCAGCCGGCGGTGACTTTTCGCGAAGTGAAGGCCGCGTTTGCCATCGCCGATTCGATCCCCATGCAGACGGCGGGCAAGGTCGGGCGGCTGCACGATGTTGAGGCATTGGGCAAGGGCATCGCCCGCTTCGGGCGCAGCTACGAGATGAACCAGCCCGACATGGTCGTGGTATTGGGCGATCGGATCGAGGCCTTCGCGGCCGCGTCGGCGGCCAGCGTGGGCGGGTACCTGCTGGCCCACATCCACGGCGGCGACCGGGCGGAGGGCGTGGCGGACGAGGCGATGCGCCACGCGATGACCAAGCTGGCCCATGTCCATTTCCCCGCGACGCAGACCTCCGCCGGGCGGATCATCAAGATGGGCGAGGACCCGGCGCAGGTGCATGTGGTAGGCTCGCCGGCGATTGATGGGCTCGATGAAATCAATCCACTCGGCGATGGGGCGTACGCGGAGATGGGGTCGCCGCAGGTTGTGGTGCTGATGCACCCGATCGGTCGCGATGACCAGGCCGAGGCGGCGGCGATGCGGACGGTGCTTGAGGCGGTGGGCGACAAACGGGTGCTGGTGCTGCACCCGAACCTCGATCCGGGGCGGCGGGGGATCATGGGGGTGATCGAATCGGCACCGATCGATGTGCAGGTCCGCGAGAGCTTCCCGCGGGAGGTGTTCGTCGGGCTGCTCTGGCGGGTGGCGGATGAGGGTGGCGCGCTGATGGGCAACTCGTCGGCTGGGCTGATCGAGGCGGCGGCGATCGGGTGCCCGAGCGTGGATATCGGACAACGGCAGGCCGGGCGGGAGCGGTGCGCCGGGTGGACCGAGCACGCGGAGGAATCGGTCGATTCGATCCGGGCCGCGCTAGCGAAGGTCACCGATTCCTGCACGCCACGCAGCGACCATCCTTATGGCGACGGGCACGCGGGCGAGCGGATCGCCGGGCTGGTTGCGGAGCACTTGGCGGCGGTGGGCGGGAACCGTGCCGCGGCCCTGCGCAAGCGGTGCTCTTACTGAATCGGCACGGATCGGGTCCGAGGGTGGTTATTGATACCAAGAGGCCGCTTGGACGGCGGCGATCCCGCGGATCTGGATGGATTTATGGGATCGCGGCGAAAGTCGGGGCCCGCTCGTGTCGAAGTTCCGGGGTACGCAATGAACCGCACACCGGAGCAGACCATGCCAACGACCCAGGACCAGCGTGAACAGGCAGTGAGCAGCGCTCTCAAGGAGATCTCGCACATCGCGACGCTCCCCGAGGTAACGCTCAAGATCATCGAGCTGGTCGAGGACCCCTCGAGCACCGCCCAGGACCTGCACGAGGTCATCAGCAACGACCCCGCCCTGTGCTCACGCATCCTCAAGGTGGTCAACTCATCCTTCTACGGCCTCCCCGGGCAGATCGCCTCGATCAACCGTGCGATCGTGATGCTCGGGCTCAACGCCGTCAAAAACATCGCCATCGCCGCTTCGCTGGCCAAGCTCTTCCGCGGCGGCGAGCTGACGCCGTTCTTCTCCGCCAAGGAACTCTGGGACCATTCCAACGCCGTGGCCATCGCCAGCAAGATGCTCAGCGACCGCATGGGCATGGGGCTGGGCGACGAGGCCTATCTGGCGGGGCTGATCCACGACATCGGCATCATGGTCGAGATGCAGTACGACCGCTCGAACCTGATCGACGCCCTGGACCGCTGCAACGCGGACGCCTCGGGCAAGCCCGCCGTTTCGCTGCTGGACACCGAGGACGAGATCTTCGGTGCCAACCACCAGGACTTCGGCAAGGGCCTCTGCGAGAAGTGGAAGTTCCCAACACCGTTCGCCGCCGCCGCGGGATACCACCACCGCCCAACCCAGGCCCCCACCGAGGCCCGCAAGATCGTCTATGTCGTGCACGCGGCCGACAAGATCGCCTCGCTGATCGACGGCGGCTTCAAGCTCGACAACCCCACCGGCACCATCGAACGCGAGGTCATCGAGGAACTCAAGCTCACCGACGAGATCGTCGAGGAGCTGGTGATCAAGCTCATCGAGACCCTCAACGACCCCGAGCAGGCGTCGTAAACCATCGACCCCACCGACGAGAGAACGCCGGTCGGCCGCTCCCTTATCGGGGCGGCCGGCCGCGTTTTTAATCACAGGCCGGTTTTATCCGCCGCCAATGCGATCACGCCAGAAGGCCATGCGGTCGTGGCGGGTGAGGTCGAAGCTCAGCGGCGTGATGGTGATCTTGCGGTCGAAGAGTTCGTGGACATCTGACCCCTCGTCGGTGCTGCGAAAGTCCAGGCCGTAGGCCGTGGACCAGTAGTAGTGCTCCCCGGCGGGCGATGTCCGCCGCTCGTACTGGTCCACCAGCGCGTGGGTGTTCATGGGGCAGACCTCGATGGGGGTGTCGTCGCAGAGAAACTCGGTGGCGGGGATGTTGATGGAGACGATCTCGTGTCGGTCCGGCAGGCCACCGGCGATCAGCGTATCGATGGCCCGGCGGGCGTGGATCGCGCCCAGTGTGAAATCGGGCGCCTGTTTGTCGATGTGCAGCGAGACCGCGATCGCCGGCACCCCCAGGAACGCGGCCTCGATCGCCGCGGCGACCGTGCCCGAGTAGATCACATTGATCCCGCAGTTGGCCCCCGCGTTCATGCCCGATACAACCAAATCCGGGCGGCTGCCAACGCCGTAGCGTTCCGGCCAGAGGTTGGTCAGGGCCAGCTTGGAGCAGTCGGCCGGGCGGCCGTCGACGGCCACGCCCTCGCCGCCGTTGATCCGGGCGGGCGTGGTCATCAGCGGCGTGTGGAAGGTGATCCCGTGGGAGGTCGCGGACTGGACGGTGAGCGGGGCGACGGTGTAGACCTCTCCCAGCGGCTCGGGGTGGGCGGTGGAGCCGGTGAGCTGGGCGTGCATCGCCTCGATCCCCGGGGCGTGGAATCCGTCATCGTTGGTCAGCAGGATACGCATGCCAGAGCGTAGGTCGCCCCGGTGCGGATCGGGGAGGCTTCTCGAACCGGGGCTCAGGCAGCCCCGCCCCCGCGGGCGCGGCCGTCCTGCAGACCCCGCTTAAGTTCATCCAGGTGTGGCTCGAAGGGTTTGTGCTTGGCGACGGCCGTGGTGTACAGCGGCTTGCGGACCTGATCGCGCGAGGCGGTGCTGACGGTACGGTCGGATTCATGGAACCGCAGGATGTCATCGCTCCACGGCAACCCCAGGAACTCGACCACCCGCCGGGCCTGGCCCTCGGGATCGCTGACGAGCCGCTCGTAGTGAAGATCGATCATCTCGACCTCGTCGAGCGTGTGCCAGGCGGCCATCATGCGCTCGTAGTCGGCGTAGTAGCGGCCCAGCCAGTAGAGGTCGTGCGTCTGCATGTGCGGGCGCGAGAAGGACTGGGTGAAGTTGGACAGGCAGCAGTCCAGCGGATCGCGGACGCAGTGGATGAACCGGCAGCCGGGGGACATATGGGCGATCAGCGGCACATACGCATGGTTGTAGGGTTGCTTGTCTGTGACCGTGCCCGTGGCCGCGACGCGGTCATACCACGCCATCGCCGCCGCGGCCATCGTGCGCAGTCGGGGCTGTGTGTATAGACCCCTCGTGACGGGCATGGGCCGCCCGTGGCGCATCTTGGTGGTTTCGATTTCGCTGATCTGGCGGGAGATGGCGTTGAGTTCGCCGCCTGGGGTGACCGATGGGATCTGGGCGAGCATCTGCTCGGTGAGCGAGGTGCCCGAGCGCATCATCCCAACGATGAAGACCAGGCGTGATCCGTCGATTTCGGAAAAAGGGATCGCCTCATCCCCGCACCAGCACCCGATCAACCGGTCGACGCGGGCGCTGTGCGCCTCGGGATCCCACTGGTCCTTTTCGACCTCCTTGCAGGCCTTGAAGCAGGCGAAGGCCTCATCGTGCTGTTTGAGGAGATGGTGCAGGCGGCCCATCTGGTAGTAACCCGCGGTGAGCATGCTTTTTTCGCCGGCGTGTCCGATGTGTTCACGGATCCCGTCGATGCACTCGGAGGCATCGCGCACGCCCGGGGCCAAACGCGCGGCGGAGATCGCCAGGCCAAGGCGGAGATCATGGCTGAGGTCCTCGTGCACGACCTGCTCTTCAAGGGCCTTGAGTGTTCGGTCGGCATCGTCGAGCCGGTTGAGGTCCGTGAGCACCGAGGTCTTGTGCCGCTGGGCGAAGAAGTGCTTGGGATCATTGTACAGGGCGCGCTCGTACTCGAGCAGCGCATCCTCGTAGCGACCGCCGCGCTGCAGGGCGGTGGCGAGCTTGAAGTGCAGGTCCGCATCCCGGGGCATCAGCCCGCTGGCCTTGGCGTATGCCTCGATCGTCTCGGGGTGGCGGCCCATCTTGGCGTTGGCCCGGGCCAGCAGCGTCAGGATGTTCACATCCCGCGGCGACTTGGCGTGGAGTTGGTTGAGCTTGGCCAACGCCTGGGCCGCGTACCCGCTGTCGATCGCGTTGCTGAGCTTCCGCAGCAGGGCGTGGAGCTGTTTCTGTTGGGACGCATCGGGGGGCATGGGCGGTCATATCCCCCGTTTGGTGGGGTTGATGACCAGGTTGTCCCGCCCGGGGATCAGCACATCGGCGATCTCAATGGCTTCCTTGAAGCTCTCCTGGGCCTGCTCGCGGTCGGCGCAGGCGGGGAGGACCTTGCCCTGTTCGATGTGCTCGCTGGTGGGGATGGCATCGCCGCAGACCAGCGTGGTGCGTGCCGGTTCGGAGATCAGCAGCCCGCAGGCGCCCGCGCTGTAGCCGGGGAGGGGAAAGAGATCGACATCCGCGGCGATCGAATCCTCAGCCGCCTGAAACCGCGAGAGCACCGCGATGTCGCGCTGGAGGATTTCGAGCATGCTCTGCTGGTCGTCGTGGAACTCCTCGCCGGCGATTTTGGCTTCCTCACGAGTCTGGCCCAGCCGGGCCAGCGACTGGGCGATGGGCACGCCCACCGATTCGCGCTCCTGTTCGCTGATGAGCCACACGGCCCGGTCGAAGAGTTCCACCCCCCGCCGCGCCTCGGGCGTGAAGCTGGTGAGGAAGACATGCGTGACGGACTCGGGCCCGATACCGGCACGCTCGCCCAGCCGGGCCTTGAGGGCCGGGGCCGGCAGGCCGGGGTCCACGAGGATCACCGCATCGCCGGATCGGATCAGCGTGGTGGTGCTGTGCCCGGTGCGGACGGGGTTGCGCTCGTTCCAGAGCGGGTGGGCGCCGAGGGCGCCAATCGAGATGACCCGAATTTCAAGGCCTTTGGGCATGAATCAAGGGTATGCCGCAGGTCGGCACGCCGTGCCGACTCTTGCGATCGGGTCAAAGATTCGGCACAGAGCACCGGCACTTTCGATCCGGATGGAGATCCGGCACGGAGTGCCGGCCTACTTCGTCTCGCCGATGATCATCGCCGCGCCCACCGTGCTGTTGGTCTGCTCATCGATGATGATGAAGCTGCCCGTGATTCGGCACTGGCGGTAGGGATCGAAGAACAGCGGCTTGGTCGTGCGGATGGAGATGCGCCCGATCTCGTTGAGCTTAAGGTTCTCGACACCCTCATCGCGGTGGAGCGTCTGGATATCCATCCGGTAGTTGAGCTTCTTGATGATGCAGCGGGCATCGTTGGAGGTATGGCGGATGGTGTACTTCTTGCCCACGACCATGGGCTGGTCGGTCATCCAGACGACCATGGCGTCGATGTCCTGCCCGCTGGTGGGCTTGTTGTTGGGGCGGCAGATCATGTCGCCGCGGGAAACATCGATGTCGTCTTCGAGCTGGATCGACACGCTCTGCGGCGGGAAAGCCGCTTGCTGTTCCTTGCCGCCGATATCGATGGACTTGATCTTCGATTCCATCCCCGACGGCAGCGCGATCACCTCGTCGCCGACCTGGAAGACGCCCGAGGCGACCTGACCGCCGTAGCCGCGGTAGTCGTGAAAATCGTCGCTCTGCGGGCGCACGACCCACTGCACCGGGAAGCGCGGATCGATCATGTCCCGGTCGCCGGCGATGTGGACATTCTCAAGGTGGTGCAGCAGCGATGATCCCTGGTACCAGTCCATGTTCTTGGACCGGTTGACGACATTGTCGCCGGTGAGTGCGGACATGGGGATGAAGGTGATGTCCGTGATCTCGAAACGCGAGGCGAACTGCTCGAAATCATCGCGGATCTTCTCGTAGGTCTCCTGCGACCAATCGACCAGGTCCATCTTGTTGATGCACACAACCAGGTGGGGGATGCGCAGCAGACTGGTGATGAACGAATGCCGCCGCGTCTGCTCGATCACGCCGTGACGCGCATCGATCAGGATCAACGCCAAGTTGGCCGTCGATGCACCGGTGACCATGTTGCGGGTGTACTGCACATGGCCCGGGCAGTCGGCGATGATGAACTTGCGCTTGGGCGTGGCGAAGTAGCGATAGGCAACATCGATGGTGATGCCCTGCTCGCGCTCGGCCCGCAGGCCGTCGGTTAAGAGCGCCAGGTTCATCCGCTCGTCCCCGCGGCTCATCGAAGCGCTGGTCGCGGCCTCGAGCTGGTCCTCGAAGATCGACTTGGAATCGTACAGCAGCCGCCCAATGAGCGTGGACTTGCCGTCATCGACCGAGCCGCAGGTCAGGAAGCGCAGCAGGTCCATATCCAGGTACGCGTCCGTGGAGAACTGCATGCCCAGGTTGGCGTTGGGGTCGCCCCGGTGTTCTGGCGCGGAGTTCTTCAGGGCGTCGGTTGTTTCGGTGTCGGGGCTCATGGTTTAGAAGTACCCTTCCTTCTTGCGGTCTTCCATCGCCGCTTCGTTGGTCTTGTCGTCCATGCGGGCCCCGCGCTCGGATGCCCGAGCGGCGGCGACCTCGGCGACGATGTCCTCAAGTGTGGCCGCGGGCGAATCGGTCGCGGCGGTGCAACTCATGTCCCCCACCGTGCGGAAGCGCACCGTGCGGTTGCTCACCGCCTCGCCATCGCGCGGCCCGAAGGGGGCCTCGCCGACGGGCACGAGCTGGCCCATGCGGGTGACGACATCGCGCTTGTGCGAGAAGTAGAGATTCGGGATCTCGATGTTTTCTTGCATGATGTACTGCCAGACATCCATCTCCGTCCAGTTGGAGATCGGGAACACGCGGATGTTCTCGCCCATCTGGTGGCGGCCGTTATAAAGGTTCCACAGCTCGGGGCGCTGGTTCTTGGGGTCCCACTGGCCGAACTCGTCTCGGAAACTGAAAATCCGCTCCTTGGCCCGCGCCTTCTCCTCATCGCGCCGGGCCCCGCCAAACAGGGCATCGAAGCGGTAGGTCTCGATGGCATTGATCAGCGTGGGGATCTGGGCCCGGTTGCGGCTGGGGTAGGGCCCGGGGTCCTCGCTGGCGAGCCCCTGGTCGATCATGTCCTGCACCTTGTGGACGATCAGCCGCTCACCGATCTTCTCCACGAGTTGATCGCGGAACTCCAGCGCCTCGGGGAAGTTATGGCCCGTGTCGATGTGCAGCAGCGGGAAGGGGAACTTGGCGGGGCGGAAGGCCTTGAGGGCAAGCGTGACCATCACGATCGAGTCTTTGCCCCCCGAGAACATCAGCGCGGGCCGCTCGAACTGCGCGGCGACCTCCCGCATGATGTGGATCGCCTCGGCCTCAAGGGCCTTGATATGCGTGAGGCGGTATTGCGAGATCGAGCTGCTCGGGTCGGCGGCCTGCGTCATGCCTGTGGTCTCCCGGGTCATGAAAAAAGAGTCCGGATGCGAGTTACTCGGCCGGAGGGTCGTCTGTTCACCCATCGGCCGATGTTTCCCGCCTCCCGAGCGGGAAATCGGGATTCGGCCGGTTGATCGACCGAAGTATAGACAGGGGACCCTGTGATCCCGTCGCCCCGGCCCCGCCCGCCGGGCCAACGACCGATATTGTTGCCTGCGGTCCACCCCGGCCCCCGAGCCTACCCCGCCCCCTCGACCATCAGCGGAGCACACGCGTGAGCGAAGCAGAGCAGAAACCCAACCGATCGACCAACATCGTCTGGCACGGCGGCGAAGTCACCGCCGCCGACCGCGCCCGCCTGCTCGGGCACGCCGGCTGCACGCTCTGGCTCACCGGGCTTTCCGGCTCGGGCAAGTCCACCATCGGCGTGGCCCTGGAAAAGGCCCTGATCGCCAAGGGCGTGCTGGCCTATCGGCTCGACGGCGACAATATCCGCCACGGGCTCAACGCCAACCTGGGTTTCTCAGCCGCCGATCGCGAGGAGAACATCCGCCGCGTGGGCGAGGTGGCCCGCCTCTTCGCCGACGCCGGGCTCGTGACCATTTCCAGCTTCATCAGCCCCTACCGGCAGGACCGCCAGCGCGTACGGCGCATCCACGAGGAGGCTGGCGTGCCCTTCCTTGAGGTCTACATCGATACCCCCATCGAGGTCTGCGAGCAACGCGATCCCAAGGGCCTCTATAAAAAAGCCCGCGCCGGCGAGATCAAGGGCTTTACCGGCATCGACGACCCCTACGAAGCCCCCCAACGCCCCGAGGTGCACATCCGGACCGAGAAGCAGTCGGTGGATGAATCCGCTGTCCAGTTGGTGACCGCGCTCAATCAATACAGTGTGCTCGGTGACAAGTGATAGAATCACCCCGCCAACCACCCGGAAATGCCACCACCCCGAGCCGCCTTACCCAGTGTGGCCCTGAACTTCAAGGACGCTCCCAATGATCGACCACGCCGAATACGCCCAGGCCGGCCGCAAGGCCGTCGTGGCCGCCTCCATCGTCTGCCGGGAGGTCCAGAACAACCTCGACGCCGTACGCGCCGTCACCAAGGACGACAAAAGCCCGGTGACCGTGGCTGATTACGCCTCCCAGGCCGTGGTCGCGATGATGCTCCGCCAAGAACTTGGCGAGTTCGTGATGGTCGCCGAGGAGGCATCCAACTTCCTGCGCGATGAAGACAACGCCATGCTGCTGGACGCGACCGTCGCGGCGGCCCGGGAGGTCTGGGAGAACGCCGATGCCGACGACCTGCTGGCGGCGATCGACCTGGGCGCGGGCGATACCAGCCACCGACGATTCTGGACACTCGACCCGATCGACGGCACAAAGGGATTCCTCCGCAACCAGCAATACGCCATCGCGCTGGGGTTCATCGAGGACGGAACCCCCACGATCGGGGTGATGGGTTGCCCAAACCTCCCGATCGACATGTCCATGCCCTTCGACGAGCGCGATGAGCACGGCTGCTTGTACTTCGGGATCCAGAACGAGGGCGTCTGGGTATCCCGCTGCGACGATGCCGATGCCAAGCTCATCCGCATCACCCGCCTGGACCACGAGTCTACCGAGGAGATCTCGGTCTGTGCATCGGTCGAGAAGGCCCATTCCAATGTCAGCGACACCGACCTGATCCTGCGTTGGATAGAGGACAACAACCTAGGCACCGTCGGCGAGCCGGTGCGGCTGGACTCCCAGTGCAAGTACGCCGTCGTGGCCCGCGGGCAGGCGGACGCCTACCTGCGGCTGCCAACCCGGGCGGGCTATGTGGAGCGGATCTGGGACCACGCCGCCGGTTATTGCATCGCGTGCGAGTCCGGGGCGTTTGTGACCGATATCCACGGCGAGAACCTCGATTTCTCGCATGGGCGGGGGCTTGAGAAGAACAAGGGCGTCGTGTGCGCCCCGCCTCGGATCCACGGCCTGATGATCCGGGCGATCAAGGAACTGGGCATCGGTCAGAACACCGATGGCTGATCCCGCGTAGTTCCGGCACTGTTTCGCGTCCGTCGCCGAGTTATTGACCACCTGGGGGACTTCTTTGGGGAGCTGGGAACCGATCCTGACGGGCGTCCTGCTGGTGCTCATGGTGGGCGCGATGGCGATGGGCCGGTTTTCTCCGGACATTATCATGATGGGCGTGCTGGTGACGCTGCTGGTCGCGGGCGTGCTCACGCCCGAAGAGGCGGTCCAGGGCTTCGCCAACGAGGGCATGATCACGGTGGCGATGCTCTACATCGTGGCCGCGGCGATGAAGGAAACCGGGGCGATGAGCCGCATCACGGCGGTTTTGCTCGGAAGGCCCAAAGACGCCCGCAGCGCGCAGATCCGGCTAACCATCCCGGTGGCGGCCATGAGCGCGTTCATCAACAACACCCCCATCGTCGCCATGTTCCTGCCCACGCTGGCCGGCGTGGCCCGGCGGTGCCGTATCTCCCCGTCCAAGCTCTACATGCCCCTCTCATTCGCGTCGATCCTCGGGGGCGTGTGCACGCTGATCGGCACATCGACCAATGTCGTGGTATCCAAGCTGCTCAGCGATGCCCGGCTGACGACCGACGGCGGGCCCGTGGGCCCGGACAACCCGCCGCTGCAGATCGGGATGTTCACCCTGGCCAAGGTGGGCCTGCCCATCGCCATCGCGGGCATCATCTATATATTGGTGTTCGGGCGCAAGTGGCTCCCGGACCGTGAGAACCCGATCGAGGCCGCCGAATCGCAGGGGCACGGCTACCACGCGGCCCTGATGGTCAACCCGGGAAGCCCGATCGTGGGCAAGACCGTGGAGGCGGCGAATCTGCGGAGTCTGCCGGGCCTGTTCCTGGCCCGCATCGAACGGGCCGACGACACGGTGGTGGCGGTGTCGCCGCGTGAGGTGATCGAGGCCGAGGATGTGCTGGTGTTCGTCGGCCAGCTCGAATCGGTGGTGGAACTCCAGCAGATCAAAGGACTGGTGCCATCGACCACCGATGCCCACGAGCACAGCGGCGATGAGTCGAGCCCGGGATATCGGCCCAACCTGCGGATTGTCGAAGCCGTGGTCTCCAACAACTCCTCGCTGGTGGGATTGACCATCCGTCAGTCCGGTATCCGCACACGCTATGGCGCGGTCGTGGTCGCCGTTCGGCGCCAGGGGCAGCAGATCCCCGGCAAGCTCGGCGAGATCCGTCTGCGACCCGGCGACACCCTGCTGCTTGAGGCCCCGCCGGGTTTCTCGGAGCGATTCGGCAACACAGGGGACTTCTACCTCGTCAACGAGCGGGTCACCCCCGCCTCATTGCGCCACGAGCGGGCGTGGGTCGCGGTGGCGATCCTCGCGCTGCTGGTGGTCGTGCTGACCTTCGGTGTGCTGGGGCCCATGACCGCGGCGATGCTGGCCGCCGGGCTGATGATCGTCACCCGCTGCTGCACGGGGCCACAGGCCCGGCGGGGGGTGGATTTCTCGATCCTGACCGTGATCGCGGCATCCTTCGGCATCGGCGAGGCGATGGTCAAAACCGGACTGGCCCAGAACATCTCCCACACGATCGTCGAAGTGTGTTCATCGCTGGGCCCGTGGGGGCTGCTGGCATGCATCTACGCCCTGACGACGGTTTTCACGGCCACCATGACCAACAACGCCGCGGCGGTGCTGATGTTCCCCATCGCCATCGCCATCGCCGCCGAGCAATCGCTTAACCCCATGCCATTCGTGGTGGCGATCACCGTGGCGGCGAGCTGCGAGTTCTCAACGCCAATCGGCTATCAGACCAACCTGATGGTGATGGGCCCGGG
>JBBDKK010000187.1:0-14797 GCA_040879395.1 Phycisphaerales bacterium | reverse complement strand
TTCTGGCGGGGGAACCCCCCACGACCGAGGTCCTTGCGCGGCGCATCTATGAGTTTGTCCGCGACCAGATCCGAGCCGGGGGCTCTTACACGGACAAGAACGGGAATGCGTTGTCGCTCCCGACCCACCTAACGCTCGAACGCGTACGGGTAACGGAGACCAGTTCAAGCTGGGCGGAATACGGGACCGCATAAACCCATTGATCCGATAGGCCGGGGGGCATCGGATCTGGTTATATGAGATATAGATAAGTTACAGGAGGCATCGCCTATGCACCGTTCACGAATCACGGGTCTTTCCTTGCTGGTCGTTCTGGCCGGTTCGGCGGCTTTCTACGGCTCCCCGACCATCGCCGCGCTGGGTGAATCCGGCCAGACCGTGCCGACCGTGGCGCTGGCCGAAGGGGAATCGGTCACCAGGACCACGGCCGCCGAGCCCGACGCGACACAGAAGCGGGCGATGGACATGGCGTTCAATCTCTCCGAGGCGTTCTCGTACGCAGCGGAAAAGATCGAGCCGTCGGTGGTGCATATCACGACGCGGGATTCAAACCGGACGGTGCCCGGGCAGGCGGGGCTCGGCTCGGGGGTGGTGGTCGATGAGCGTGGGTACATCCTGACCAACAACCATGTGGTTGCATCAGGGCGCTACATCAGCGCTCGCCTGGCCGACGGTCGCGAGCTGCCCGCCGAGGTGGTCGGCACCTTTGAGGAAACGGACATCGCGGTCCTCAAGGTGGAAGCCGACGATCTGGTGGCGGCGGAGTTCGCCGATTCCGAGGCGATGCGCGTGGGCCAGTGGGTGCTGGCGGTCGGATCGCCCTTCGGGTTCGATCAGTCGGTGACGGCGGGAATCGTCAGCGCCAAGGGGCGCGGTTCGATCGGCCCCGGCGCGGACATGGGGGGCCTGCGCCTGCAGGAGTTCATCCAAACGGACGCGGCGATCAACCCGGGCAACTCCGGGGGGCCGCTGGTCGATCTGTACGGCAACATCGCCGGGATCAACACGGCGATCATCTCGCGGACCGGGGCCTACAACGGGCTGGGCTTCGCGATCCCCTCGGACATCGCTCAGGCGGTGATGGAACAGATCATCGAGACCGGGCGCGTGAAGCGGGGCTGGCTGGGAATCAGCATGCGGGCGCTGGACGCCAACGACGCCCACCGCCTGGGCATCGAGGGCGGGGTGATTGTCCGGGAGGCATTGGCCGAGGGGCCCGCGGAAGAGGCGGGGCTCAAAGCCGGCGACATCATCGTGTCCATCGGCGGGCGGACCACGGAGAACATCGTCCGCCTGAGCAACGCCATCATGATCACGCGGCCCAACGAGCCGGTGAAGATCGAGTACATCCGCGACGGCGAGCGGCGGAGCGTTTCGGCGGTGGTGAGCAACCGCGACGAGGAGATCGTGCTGGCCCGGGTCCAGGCCGAGGTGAAGGCCCGGGAGGGGGCGTACCTCGAGGAGATCGGGGTGGGCATCGTTCCCGGCGTGCTCCAGTTGAACAACCGTCGGATGTTGCGGAGACTCCCGGGCTACCTTGTTGAGCATGTCGACGGCAACTCACCGGCGAGTCTGCGCGGGCTTCGAGAAGATGATTTTATCTATGAGGTCGACGGTCGCGAGTTCGACACGGCCGCGGAGATCGAATCTTACATCCGCACGGCCGGCACCAACGGGCCGGTGCGGATCAGCTTCCTGCGTGAGGCCAAACCGATGTTCATCGATGTCACGCCCGGCGGATGAGGCCCGGGGCCGCTGTCAGTTCCGGGTGTGATCGTCGAGAAGTTCAAGGTCGGGATCAGCCGCGGGCTGCTTGCGCGGGAGGTCCACATCGCCGGTCCACGCCACGCGGAGCAGGTGGACGATGTCATCGAAGATCATCAGCAGGCTCGGCAGCACGATCAGGATGATGACCGTCGCGCTCATGAGCCCGAAAGCGATGGTGATGGCCATGGGGATGAGGAACTTGGCCTGGAAACTCGTTTCGAGCATCAGCGGGGTGATACCCAGCACGGTGGTGATGGTCGTGAGCATGATCGCCCGGAAGCGGGCCTGGCCCGCGCTCACGCCCGCGTCATAGACGCTCATGCCCTCCCGGCGGCGTTCGTTGAAGAACTGCATGAAGATCAGCGAATCATTGACCACGATGCCCGCCAGGGCGATGAAACCGATCATGGAGAGAAAGGTCATCGAGGTGCCCATGATAATGTGCCCCCAGATCATGCCGATTGCGGCGAAGGGGATCGCGAGCATCACCACCAGCGGCTGGAGGAAACTGGCGAAGAGCCAGGTCAGCACAACATAGATCAACCCCGAGGCAACCAGCATGCCGAGCGGCAGCGATTCCATCGACTCGGCGAAGTCCTCCTGGCGGCCGCGCTGCACGAGGTCCACGCCGTGGAGATCGGCAATGACTTCCCTGAGCCGGGGCTGGACGGTCGATGCGAGCTGGTCGGGGTTGCTGATCTCGCGGTAGACATCGGCCTGCACCGCGATGGCCCGCTGGCGGTTGAGGCGGCGGATCGTGGCGAAGGCCTGGGATTCTTCGATCACCGCCACCTCGCTCAGCGGGACGGGCGTTCCGGTGGGTGTGAAGACGAAAAGGTCCTCGATCATCACGGTCGAGCGGCGTATCCGATCGGGCATCGTGACGCGGACATCGACATCCTCGCGGTCGCCGGCGAAGGTGAAGGCCTCAAGGCCGAAGACCGCCGCCTGGATCTGCCGCCCCAACCCGGCGCGGGTGAAACCGAGTTCGGCGGCCCCGTCGCGCAGGGTGAAACGCAGCTCGCGCATGCCGCGGTCGGAATCGTCGGATACGGCGTACACGGCCTCATACTCGGCGAGGATCTCCTTGATGCGGACGACGGCCAGGTCGAGCTGTTCGATGGAATCGCCCACGACGGTGAAGTTGAGCGCTGGACCGCTGGGCCCCCCGCTCATGCCCTCCATGCGGACATTGCGTGCCTGGGGCACCGGGCCGACGGCTTCGCGGATCTCGTCCATGATGCGGACGCTGGACTTGTCGCGTGTCTCGGCGCTCTGCAGTTCGAGGATGAGCTGGCCGACATGGGCGGCCGAGGCCCCGCCGCCGGCGTCTTCAAGGTCGCTCACCGCCCCGGCCATGGCGAAGGTGGACTGTATTTCTGGGATATCCAGGGCGATGCGCTCATAGCGGCCGACGATCTCGGCGGTCTGCTGCAGCGGTGTGCCGATGGGCATGGTGACGGTGATGTTGACGGTCTCGGCATCGTCGGTCTCGAAGAGTATGAACTGCAGCCGCCCCGAGGCGACCATGCCCAGCGAAACGATGAGCACGCCCAGCACCGCCGCGATGGTGATGTATCGGTACCTCACGCTCCGGCGGAGAAGGCGGGCGTAGGCCGGAAGGACTTTGCCGGTAATCATGCGGTCGCGCCAGCGGTCGTAGCGTGCTTCGGTATCGGCGACGGCGGCGAAGAGGCGGTTGCGGTGCTCTTTGCGGCCATTGGCGCGGATGCGGTCCACGGCCCGCAGGGAGTGGCCCATGTGGACGGGGAGAATAAAAAGCGATTCGATCAGCGATACGCCCAGGGCGCAACCCACCACGACGGGCATGACATTCATGAAGTCGCCGATCTGCCCGTCCATCAGCCCCAGGGGCAGGAACGCGAAGACCGTCGTGAGGACCGTGGCGACCACGGGCCAGGCGACCTGATCGGTGCCGCGGACCGCGGCGACCATGGCGGGCTCGCCCTTCTCGTGGCGGGTGGTGATGTTCTCGGCCACGACGATGGCGTCATCGACGAGGATGCCGATGACGATGATCAGCCCGAACATGGTGAGGAAGTTGAGGGATATGTCCAGGATGGCCATCATCGTCAGCGTGCCCAACAGCGAGACGCTCAGGCCCATGGCGACCCAGAAGGAGATGCGCCAGTTGAGCAGCAGCACCAGCGTGATAAAGACGAGCACGCCGCCGGCCAGGGCGTTACGCAGCAGCAGGTCCAGCCGCCCCTGCACGAACCGGGCCAGGTCGGTGGTGGTGATGAGCGTGCCCGGGGGCGGCGCGGCCCGGAAGCGTTGCTCGCCCATCCGCCAGGCGTCGCGGAGTTCATTTTCAAGCGGGCCGAAGTTCATCTGCTCACCGCGTCGGCCCGCGACATAGGCCTTGACCTGATCGGAGATGCGGATGACATCCTGATCGCCGACGCGGAAGACGGTGATGGTCATCGTCGGCTCGCCCTGATAGCGGGTGACCAGGTCGGTATCCACAAAGCCGTCGTGGACCTCGGCGACATCGCGTACGCGGACGACCGAACCCTCGCCGCCCGCTTTGATAACGATGTCGGCGACCGTGCCCGCGCGTTCTTCCACCCCCACGGACCGCACGGAGATGGTGCTGGTCTCGGTGCGCACGGACCCGCCGGGGAGTTCGATCATGGCCGCGCGGATGCTGTCGGCGATGGCCGGCAGCGACAGGCCGTGCTCGATGGCCCGTTCGGGCGCGACCTCCACGCGGAGTTCATCGGCGCGAACGCCCCCCAACGAGAGGTCCGTGATCTCGGGAAGCGTGAGCAGATCATCACGCGTCTGGGTGATGAAGTTCTTCATCGTCCGTTCGTCCGCATACCCGTGGAGCGCGACGATGATGGCGGGCATATTGGGTTCGAGGATATCGACAACGATGTTGTCGACGGCCTCGGGGAGGTCCTGGAGCGCATCGACCTCTCGTTTGATGTCCGCCAGGCCCTCCTGGATCGGGACGCCCTCCACGAACTCCACGATGACGCTGGCCATGCCCTCGGCAACGGTGGAGGTGATCTCTTTTACGCCGGTGAGGTCCGCGACCGCGTCTTCGACCTTGGTGGCCAAGGCTTCCTCGACCTCCTCGGGGGCCGCGCCGGGATAGGGGGCGGTGATGGTGACGATGCGGGACTGGACATAGGGGAAGAACTCGCGCCGCAGCTGCACGCCGAAGATCAGCCCCGCCCCGATGAGCGCGAACATCACCAGGTTGGCGACGACCGGCTTGCGGACGCCGAAGCGGGCGAGACTCATCCCTGGCCCTCCCCTTCGGCCTCGGGCTCAGCCGCCGGAGAGTCGGGATTCGCCGGTTCCGGCTCCGGGTCCCGCTGCAGGCGGACTTTCATCCCCGGAACGACCTGATCGAGCAAGGAGACGATCACCGCCGAGCCGGGCTCGGGCTCGAAGCCGGGTTCAAGGGCAACCCACTGGGTCTCGACGGGATCAAGCTCGGGGCGTGCGGCCTCGAAGCTGTATGCGACGCGGACGAGGACCGTTTCCACGGTCCGGCCGGTCTCGGTGAGCGGGCCGGCGATGAAGACGCGGCCGGACTGGACGGCCCGGCGGGGAAGCACGACGCGGTCGTGCGGGTCATTGGTCACCAGCCGCGCAAAGACGAACTGGCCGGGCAGGAGGCGATCGGTGTCGGTAGGGTCCTGGCGGACCTCGATAAACACGGTCATAGTCCGGCTGGCAGGGTCGGCCTCGGGGGCGATGCGGCTGACAGAGCCGATCTGGTCGGGCTCGACACCCGGCTCATCAACCCACAGGCGGGCCTCATCGCCGGGGCGGACCCACGCGGAGGCCGAAGCGGGAACCCTGAGCGGGATTTCCAGACGCGAGAGATCGACCAGCCGGGCGACGACCGTTCCCGCGGCCACCCAATCGCCCGCACGCGGGGTGATCATCTGCAGTTCAGCGTCGAAGGGGGCCTGGATCGTGGCCCGCTGGAGATTCTCGCGGGCTGTGCGTTCGGCGGCCCGCTGGGCGGAAAGCTCGGCCTCCAGGCGCATACGCCGCGAGGGGATGAGTTCGAGCTGCTGCTGAAGCATGGAGAGTTCCCGCTGGGCACGCAGTAGCGAGGCCAAACGGGTATCGCGCTCGCCCACCGAGCCCGCGCCAGCGGCGATCGCCTCGTCGATTCGGGCCAGATCGCGCTGGGCGGCCGCGATCTCGTCGGTGGCGTAGCTCACCTGCAGGGCGGCCTGCTCCTGCTCCACCTGGAGCCCCTCGATCTGGGCTTCCAGCGAGCGTGCGGCCTGTCGGGCGGAGTCCAGGGCGTTGAGGTAGTCGCTGTCGTCGATACGGATGAGCAGGTCCCCGCCATCCACCCTCACACCGGCCTCGATGCCCTCGGGTCGCTCGATCACGCGGCCGCCGACCTCGGCGACGATGTCCGCGCTGTTCATGGTGCGGACGGTGCCGTAGCCGGACCAGACGCGATCGGTTGGGGTTTGGACCGCGTCCAGGGCGCGGACGGTGAGCGATGCGCCCCGGGGTGGCTGTGGGTCGTTCTGCTCGCGGCTGGCCCACATCAGCCACGCGATGGCGGCGGCGATGAGCAGCAGCACGCAGACCGCCAAGGCCCTTGGGAGGTAGACCATCCATACCCTGGCGGGACGATTCTCTTTGTTCCGGCTCTGCACTCGCGGCCCCTGTGTCTTGCCCGGGCGACCCTTGCTCGTGCCCTCTAGCACACATCGCGTCCGCGCGTGTCATGATAGGCATTCGACGCCGAACTCTGGCCGGATGCGGCCCTGAACGCCGATGCTCACGGTGTGATCAAGTACATCGGATCAAAGCGTCTGCTGGTGGACCAGATCGTCTCGCTGTGCCGGGTGGCCCGGCCCGGCGGCGGGTCCGTGATCGACCTGTTCTCGGGGACTTCGCGCGTGGGCCACGCGCTCAAGGCCGCGGGCTTCGGCGTGATCGCCAACGACCACAACGGTTTCGCCCACACGCTGGCAATGTGCTATGTCCAGGCGCACGGGCCCGATGTGCTCGGTGACGCCACGCGGATCATCGACGAACTCAACGCCCTGCCCGGGCGGGCGGGGTATGTCACGGAGACCTACTGCCGACGCTCGCGGTTCTTCCATCCCAGCAACGGCGCCCGGATCGACGCGATGCGCGAACGGATCGAGGGCATGGAACTGTCCCCGGAACTGCGGGCGGTGGTGCTCACCAGCCTGATCGAGGCGGCGGACCGGGTGGATTCGACCACCGGCGTGCAGATGGCCTATCTCAAATCATGGGCCCCGCGGGCGCACAACGAGATCCGCCTGCGTATGCCCGCCGTGACGCCCCACCCGCGCGGGCACGCCTGCAGCGCGCACCAGCTGGACGCGGTCGAGGCGGCGACGGCCCTTAGCGGCGACATCGCCTACCTCGACCCCCCCTACAACCAGCACTCCTACCTCGGCAACTACCATATCTGGGAGACGCTGGTCCGATGGGACAAGCCAGAAACCTACGGCGTAGCGTGCAAGCGGGTGGACTGCCGTGATCGCAAGAGCCCGTTCAACTCCAAGGTGCGGATCGCCGATGCGCTGCGGGCGGTGATCGGACGGGTGGATGCGCCAACGCTGATTCTTTCGTTCAGTAACGAGGGATATCTGACGCGGGCGCAGATCGAAGAGATGCTCGCATCCCGCGGCCCGGTGGTGGTCCTTGACCGCGACCACCCACGCTATGTCGGTTGCAAAATCGGCATCCACAACCACAAGGGCCAGCGCGTGGGGGCCGTGGGCAAGGTGCGCAACACGGAGCATTTCTTCGTCGCCGGCGTCGGTGCCGAGCGGCTGCTCGCACAGAACCCGGAGTTAGGGTTGGGGCTGGTCGCCGCGTAAAATCTCAGCGTTCGCTCTCGGCGCCGACCTCACGCCAGCGGACGACCTTGACATGATCGGGGGCGGTGACCCATTCGTGCGCGCCCAGGTCCACCTGCGCAACATCGTCGCCGTCGCCGTCGGATGGCCGCGAACGCCCGTTGATATCGACACCGGGCGCATTTTTGCTGGTGCCGGCGTCGACGGCCGGCGACCCGCTCTTGAGCGAAAAATCGCCGATCTTACCATCGGTGAACATCGGGCTGGCGGAGATGATGTCCGCCTCGTAGGCACGCCCGAAGGCGGACATGGGATAGGTGATTTCGTTCTCCAGCAGCCCTGCTACATGGAGTTGCGTGCCGCGGTTGGTGAAAGTGAAAACGCCGTAGTAGCAGCGGTCCACGATATTATTGATGACACCCAAGATATTCCCGTTGTAGCCATAGGCGTAGATGCTGTAGTGTGAGCCCACAATGGTATTGTTCGCGATGACGGATCCGCTCCCACGGGGTTTGGACTGCAGAAAGCAGAAGATCGGCAGGTAGAGATCCGAGAACTGGTTGTTGGAAATCTCAATACGCTCAATGGTCGAATACTGGGTGTCGATAAGCACGATGCCGTAGAGATTCGCGTTCCCGCTCTGGCCACGCCACCCGCTGTGCAAGCCCGTGCTCAGGTAGCGGTCATCCTTGAGACTCGTGTCATTGCGGGTGACAACGATGGAAAAAGGTTCCGGCCCGGAACCGGGCATGATCCACATAAGACCGCCCGCATCGTGGTTGCGTGTAAAGACACAGTCGGCGATCGTCACATCGGCCGTGGCGGACATGTAGACGCCGTACCCGGGGGGAACATCAACAACCGCGTTGGTCACGCTGATGCCCGAGTTGTCGGCATAGACGGCGTAGGTTTTCTGGCCGGTGATCTCGAAGCCGTCGAAGACCCAGTGGGCAATCCCCGAGAGCCGGATACCGTAAGTCTGGACCCCGCGGCCATCGATGATGACGCGACCGGGTTCGCTGCCCGTAAGTTCCCCTGTGGTATCGGCGATGACACGCGTGGGGTTCTCCTTGGTCGCAGTCACCGCGACGGACCCGGCACCGGTCCCGACGGTCACGGTCTCCCGGTAGGTGCCCGGGGCCACATACACGGTGCTGCCCGGGCGGACGCACTTGTTGATGGCGGACTGAATAGTCCGCAGGGATTGGTCGGGTGAATGGCCGCTGTTGCTGTCCGAGCCGCGGGTGCTGACGAAATAGGTCGAGGGATCGCTCACAGTCTTGAAGGTGCAGTCCCACCCGTCGGAGAAGCCGCCCTTGGCGTAGATCGATCCCCGGCTGTGGACACGGTCAGCTACCGCGACGGTGCCGAAGCAGCGTACATGGCCCGGCAGATTGATGTCGGTGCGGACGGTCATGTTCCCGCCCACGAACCATGTGAGGTTGCCCGGGGATTCGGACGCGAGGTTGATCACGGCCCGGTGGTCCAGCAGTACCGTTCCCGAGACATAGATGTTCACCGGCCCGTCCGAATCGTCGATCTGGAAGACCGAATCGGTCTTGGCGTTGATGCTGGAGAAGTGGTAATCGCCGCTGCTCAGCTGGATTGTTGAGCCGAAGCCCAGTTCCAGCGAGCCATAGTTTCCAGGATCCTGCTGCCGCGATTGCCAGTTGTTCACCTTCACCGTGATATTGCCAGGCAAGAAGTCGGGCCGAGGCACGCTCGGCCGCACCCAGGTGTTCGGCGATGCGGTGTAGGGGTAGACCTCGCCGCCCACGATCGCGTGGGGGCTCAGACTCATGGCCCCGGCCGCGTAGACATCGCCGCCGATGTTGACACGGTCGGCGATGCTCATCGACCCGCCCGCCTGCACGGTGCCCTTGATCACCGAATCGTGCAGGACCGACATCGAGCCGCCGGCGTGGAGGATACCCTCGACCTTGATCCGGTACCGGGCCGTCAGCGAACCGCCCGCGAAGACACCCTCGCTGAAGGTCGAATCGTCGTTGAGCGTGAGCGAGCCGTCTGCCCCCAGCTGACCGGTGATGTGCGTGCGGCCCGCCAGGGTGGCCGCGCCATCGGTATAGACGGCGTACTCGTTGATCGCCGGACTGATATCGTCGCCTGCGGCGACAGCGGAGAGAAGGCACAGGGCCAACGAAATCAGTAGATATGGTGTGCGCATCGCGGTTCCTTCCGAGCGTGGGCAACCCGCGCGAAAAGCCCGGGGTTCCTCAATGACTCAGATCGGCCGCGCCGGAGATCGCGGGGCGGAGGAACCGGGCTTTGAGGAAGGGGCGGGCCGTATGACCGGAAAAAAATGACACCGCGGGCGATGGAGAACGGTTATGGGTCGCTTTTCCCGTCGATTCCGCCTCCGGTCTCGCTCCGGCCTTCCTGCTGGCTCACGCCCTGCTCGGGCGTCGCCGCGGGTTGGTCATCCAGCGAGAGCAGCGGGTTGGCCAGCAGCCAGACCATCAGGGTGATAACCACGATGGCGATGATGTTGAGCCCGAAGCCCACGGCGGCCATCTGGCGGATGCTGATGCGGCCGGTGGAGAACACGATGGCGTTGGGGGGCGTGGCGACGGGAAGCATGAAGGCGCAGGACGCGGAGACGGCGGCGATGATCACAAGCTTGGACGCCGATATTCCCAGACTGTCGGCGGCGGCGGCCAGCACCGGGAGCATGGTGCTGGTGGTGGCGGTGTTGGAGGTGATCTCGGTGAGGAAGATGATCAGCGTGCTGGTGCCGGCGAGCATGCTCAGTTCGCCCGGGTTACCCAGCGAGGCGATCTGCTGGCCGATCCACTTGTCGAACCCGGTGTCGGTGACGCCCTGGGCCAGCGCCAGCCCGCCGCCGAAGAGGATGAGGATGCCCCAAGGGATCTTCTCGGCCTGCTCCCAGGAGAGCAGGCGCGTCTTGAAGTCGCGCCCCGCCGGGAGGGCGAACATCAGCATCGCCCCGGCGATGGCGATGGCCCCGTCGTCGATCGCCGGCAGCCCCAGCCAGTCCTCGATCCACCCGTGCGTAACCCACGCCAGGGCGGTGAGGGCGAAAACACCCACGGCCATCATCTCGGGGGCTTCCATCCTGCCCAGTTCCTCGATCCGCTTCCTGATGTGCTCCTTTCCGCCCGGGAGTTGCTTGATCCGCACGCTCATGGCCAGGTACACCAGATACGCCCATGCGAGGGGCAACAGCACCACCGTCAGCGGAACGCCCAGCCCCAGCCACCGCGCGTAGCTCATGTCGATATCGAGCTGTTGTTTGAGAAATCCCGCCATGAAGCCATTGGGCGGCGTGCCCATGATCGTCGCGATGCCGCCGATGGAACAGCCATAGGCCAATGCCAGCAGCAGGCAGGTATGGAAGCGGCTGGTGTTCTTGGGATCGGGCTTTTCCTGCCCCTGTTCATCGTCTCCGGTTGTGTCGTCAGCGGGATCAAGGTTGCTGGTCTCGGATTCGTCCTTTTCACCGGAGGCGAGTTTGCCGATGGACGCCACGATCGGGAGCATCATCATGGCCGTGGCGGTGTTGGAGACGAAGGCGCTGAGGACCGCGGCGGCGATCATGACCCCCGCGACGATGCGCCGGGGGCTGACGCCCACGATCATGATGATCCACAGGGCCATGCGGTTGTGCGCCCCCCACCGCTCCAGCCCCTTGCCCAGCATGAGCCCGCCCATAAAAAGAAAAATCAGCGGGTGCCCGTAGCGGGCCCCGGTGTCGGTGATGCCCACGATCTGCAGGGCGGGAAAAAGGACAATCGGAACAAGCGCGGTGGCCGCAAGCGGGATCGCCTCGGAAACCCACCAGACCGCCATCAGCGTGCCCACCGCCGCCAAGCGTCGCCCGTCCTCGCCCAAGTCCTGAAAATTTCCGAGCAAGACATACACCGCCACCGCGATGAGCGGCCCCGCCAACAGGCCCAGATCGTGGACCCGCGACTCGGTAAGCCTGAATCGCCGGCTGCCCTCGTTCATCGCGTCTCAGCCCCGCGCATCGGAGCCCTCCTCCTCCATGAGCGATTGCGTGATGCCGATCTCCTGAAGCCGCACGCTGCCATGATCAAGTTCTTCCTTGGCAGCGTGCAGGGCGTTGGGATCCACCGACTGCCAGTCCGCCGCCGCCCGCTCGACCATATTGGTCAAATCAGCAAGCTTGGATTCCAGGTCGGCGCGCTCCTCGGTTTCCAGCAGCGAGCCGTATTTCTCCAGTCGCTGACCAATCCATCGCAGATCCAGCCGCGAGTTGGTGATCAAGTCGGCGATGCGGTGGCGGGCCATGTCCGTGCGCGCGTGTGTGACGCTTTCGCGCTCGATCCGGTCCACCTCGTCGCGCGAGAGCCCGTGGTTGGGCACGATCTGGATCTCGGCCCGTTTGCCGGAACGCTCCTCGACCGCCGAAACCTTCAGCACACCGTTGGCATCCACCATGAACTCCACCACGAGCTTGGGGACACCCGCCGGCATGGGCGGGATGCCGCGAAGCTCGAACACCCCCAGCGAGCGGCAGTCCTCCACCATCTCACGCTCGCCCTGGAGCACATGGAGCTTGATGTTCACCTGCCCGTCGATGCTGGTGGAGAAGCGTTCCACGGCCCGCGCCGGAACACTGGTATTCCGCATGATGAGCTTGGCCACCGCGCCCCCCGCCGTTTCGATCCCCAGCGAGAGCGGGATGACATCCACCAGCAACGAGCCCGCCCGCTGGCCGGACTTGGCGCCGGCAAGGATCCCCGCCTGCATCGCCGCCCCCAGCGCAACCACCCGGTCCGGGTCCAGCGCGGTGTAGGGCTCGATGCCGAAGAACCCGCCCACCCGCGAACGGACCAGCGGGATGCGGGTGGAGCCGCCGACCATGACGACGGCGTCGATCTCGATCTCCCGCCCGGCGTTGGCCTTGCGGGCATCGCGCAGGGCCCGCTTACAGGCATCAATAGACCGATCGACCCACGGGGCGATGATCGTTTCGAGTTCATCGCGTGTCACCCGGCGCGCGTAGGTGTTCCCGTTGCCCAGGTCGATCTGGATGGCCGCGGCGTCATCCTCGGAAAGCTTGTGCTTGACCGCCCGCGCGAAGCCCACCAGGGCCCGGCGGGTCGAGGCATCGAACGAATCCATCGGCTGGGCCTTGTCGAGGCCGAGCTGCTCGGCGATCTCAGCGGTGAAGAGGCGGACAAGGGCATGGTCGACATCATCGCCGCCCAGGTGCGTATCGCCGGCGGTGGCCAGGACCTGGAAGAAATCGGTGCCCGCCCCGCCCTTGCCGTCATCGGCGGCCGGGATGAGCCGCAACACCGAAATATCGAAGGTGCCCCCGCCAAGGTCATACACGGCAATGGTCTGGGGCATGGTCTGCTCGCGGGTGCCGATGCCATAGGCAAGGGCCGCGGCGGTGGGCTCATTGACGATTCGGACGACATCGAGCCCCGCCAAACGCCCGGCATCGCGCGTGGCCTGACGCTGGGCATCATCGAAATATGCAGGCACCGTGACGACCGCCTTCTTTACGGGCACGCCCAACGCCCTCTCAGCACGGGACTTGAGCGCGGCCAGGATCGAGGCCGAGATCTCCTGGGGCGTGAGCACCCGGGGGCCGGCATCGGTCGGAACGCGGACGCGGGCAGTGTTGTGCTCGCCGGGCACGATCTCATATCCAAGGAAGCCGATCTCCCCGGCGGCGTCCTCCATCGAGCGGCCCATCAACCGCTTGACCGAGTTGATCGTCCGCTCGGGCATCTCCACGATCCGGTCGGCGGCCTCCCGCCCCACGACGATCGAGCCGTCGGGCTCAATCTGGACCACCGAGGGCATGACCTCTGCGGACGGATCACCCGTGCCGTCGCCCAGCACACGCGGGCCGCGCTCGTCGGCGATGGCCACCAGCGAGTTGGTGGTCCCAAGATCGATGCCGACAATGGGCTGTGTGGGCGTCAGTGGTTGATTTTCGGGTCGGTTCGCCATCACCCAGAGGGTAGGTGAGCGTGCCCGCGTTCTCACGCGGTTATTCGCGGATCCACGACAGCTCGGCCAGACGCCGCACGAGCTCGTGCGCGGTCGGGTCGTCCTTGGGCATGGTCCATGCCTGCCGGTCGCCGCCGCCTCGGATCTCGATCAGGTATCCCTTGCCTTCGGCAGGTGCGTAGGTCTCGGGCGATTGGACACGGCCGGGGTGGCGGCCGTCCTCTGATTGATCGGAAATGGCATCCGGCGTGAACATGCTCAGGCCCCGGGTCAGCGACCAGACCTCGCCCAGCGTCTCGCGGCCCAGGCGGCGGGCGATCGGCGGGTGCGTCAGGGGTCCAGAGCCCTCGCCCGCAGAGACCCGCATGGTGCCGTCGGCCTCGATGATGTACCGGGCCGGGCACTCCTCCAGGGTCTTCCACGGGTGATTGCAATAGACGACCACGCCTAGCGTGAAGTCCGCGGGCCAAGCCTCCGGCAGGGACGCCCCCTCGGCGCGGACCCCCGGCGATGCGGTGCACCCGCCCAGGATCAGCATCAGCACCAAAGGTGCAAGGGCAGAGAGCGGGCTTCGCAGGGTGGTATACGGCATACGGGGAGTCTATCGCCGCGCATCCCCGTGGGCACGCGTCGTAGATCGGCACTCCGTGCTGTGTCTCCACGGACCCCCATCATCTATATCCGCACGCACGGGCGGGCACGGCGGGGCTATCCTTGACTCCCATGGATATTTCATTGCGCTGGCTCAATCAGTACCTTTCTCCGGGAGATGTCACCGCCGAGCAGGTGGACCACATCCTCACGCAAGCCGGCATGCCCATCGAGGAGCACAAACCCGGGCCCGGGGGCGACACCATCCTGGATGTCGAGGTCACCAGCAACCGCGGCGACTGCCTGGGCCATGTGGGCTGCGCCCGCGAGATCGCCGCCGCCCGCTACGCCGACAAGCCCCGCACCCTCACCCTGCCCGAGATCAAGGACCTCCCGACCGGCGAGCCCATCGGCGACCAGCTCACGCTGGAAAACCGCGTCCCCGACCGGTGCCCGCTGTTCACCGCACGGCTGATCCGGGGGGTCAAGGTCGGCCCGTCGCCGGACTGGCTGCGTGATGCGCTGGAATCGCTTGGTCAGCGCTCGATCAACAATGTGGTCGATGTCACCAACTACATCACCCTTGAGCTTGGAAACCCCTGCCATGTCTTCGATTACGACAA
>JBBDKK010000186.1:0-14975 GCA_040879395.1 Phycisphaerales bacterium | reverse complement strand
TCTTCCGCGGAGATGTGAATGACGGTCTCGACGGGTGACCGAACGGAAGGGGTTGGTCATGTGGTACTCGGAGGTGCTTGCCTCGGCCGAGAAGGCGGGGACAAACTGACCCACGCGGAGGATGAAGCCGTCGTTGACGGTCCAGTCCACGAAGGCGTCTTCGAGTTCCGCGCTGCCGTGGTCGGCGAGCCAGGAGCCCGAATCATCGGGGCCGAAGTCGAAGCTGATGCGGGCGTGCATGTTGTCGGTGACATCGCCCTCGACGGCCACTTCGGCGTCGTGGAACTGGAAGCCATTGGTGGTTTCGTTGTCGGGTTCGGGGTCGCCCATGTCGTTCGTCGCGCCGCCACGTTCGTTCCAGCTGTAGCCGAAGCGGACGCCGAAGCCGACATCGATGCCGCCCATGGCGGGCTGGTTGAGGACCGAGCGTGCGCCGGCATCGGCCTTGAGCTCCGATGCGTAGGCACGGTCGAGTTCGAGCGAGCCAGCGGCCGAGAAGCCGGTGGCCGCAGCGACGATAAGTGCTGCTGCTGTGATTTGAGCGCTGTTGTTCATGGTGTCAATCTCCGGATGACTTTCGTTTAACTCGGCCAGGGTTCCACACCCTTTGGCCACTTGTGACTTGTCCCGTGAAACATGATCTCCAATACACGCTTCACACATTCTCATCGGCGGGGCTTGCACAGTTGCTGAGGTTCCTACCCCGGTCGAGTGTGACCTTCATCGGTCAGATCCCGGCCCACCGCCAATGTTTGCCCTTACTATTTTTCCGCTATCGGACGCTATGTCCACTTTTTTGCGCAAAACCAGTCGGGATATACCCTAGCAGGGCCATTCGGCTTGTCAAGTAAGTACCAACTTACCGGTGCCGATTTTTGAATAATTCAACCGAACCCGGGCCCAAGGCCCCAAAAATCGGCATCTTTGGCCGCTTTAGAACAGCAGGGTGAGCTGGGCACGGAGCAGGAACTCCGAATCCGAGAGCCCAAGATGCCCCGTCGCGCTGGGGTCATTGCTCCCGCTCACGCCGTAGATCAGGTCCATGGTCGTGCTCTCGTCGAAACTGTACACCCCGTCGAGGGTGAACTTGGCCGCGTGGGATTCGGGCACGAAGTAGTAGTTCATACCGGCGGTGATGCTCTGGTACTGGTCATCGGTGCCCGCGGCCACCAGCGAGTCATCGAACAGGATGACATCATACCGGCCGAAGAGTTCCACCTGGTCGGTGACGAACGCACCGCCCTGGAAGATGAACCCGTGGTTGGTATAGTCCACATCGGTGTTGGCGCTGACATCCACCTTGTGCCCGACATACTGTGCGAAGACATTCCAGCCGTCGCCCTCGACTTGGGCGTCCACGGTCCAGAACAGCACGGTGGTGTCCTCGTAGCCCGCGGGGGTGCCGGCGGGTGCGGAGGGGTTGGTATCGCCCTGCGACTGCCAGTGGGCCCCGGCCCCGAGTTTGATGCCCCGGTTGGAGCCGCGGAAGCTGGTGGCGTCGGTGAACTGGTCCCAGGTGCCCTCGAAGAGCCAATCGACGCGTCCGGTGAAACCGTAATCGTTCTCGCCCTGGGCGTTGAAGGCGCTGTTGGAAACCGGGCCGTAGTTGGTGATGTATTCCGCACCGTCGGCGAAGGCACCCACGAACTTGAAGCTGTCAGAGCCGTAGGCCACAGCCACGCCCTGGGTATAGCCGACCTGGAAGAACTCGTTGGTCAGCGACTTGTCCACGGCCAGGGTGTGCTCTGGCGCGAAGTTCTCCGAGCCCATCACCGGGTTATGCCACTGGCCCATAAGCAGGGTCCAGTTGTCATCAAGCCCCCACGCGGCCTGGGCCACAAGCAGGTTGGCCTCCCCCTCGGTAGCCCCGTTCTCGGCGGCCCCGAAGTCGAAGACCACCAGGCCCGAGATGTTGTCCGTCACATTGCCGCTCATGCGGAGCTGGGCACGGGGCACGCTGAAACCGAGGGTCGTGTCGTCATCGCCCAGCGCCGGGGCGGGCAGCTCGTCACGCTTGCTGTACATATAGCGGAACTGGGTCATGACCTCGATGCCGATATCGGCGGCGTTGGAGGCGCCCAGAAGGCTCGTTCGATCATCGGCATCCGCCCGGAGTTCGGACGCGTAGGCCCGATCAAGATCGAGCCCGGATTGGCCCATCGCCAGGCCGCTGAGGGTGGTGAGTACGATCGCGGTGGTCGTCATCTGGATCCTGGTCATTGGAAGCATCCTTTATATACAGACTTTGGGGACTATCTGTAGGCGGCCTTGTTGCCCTACGCGGGTGTTGCGGGCCCTTTTCCTGTTGATCGGCCATATACTAGCACACACAAACGATAAATATATCCGTTATTGGGTAATTTTTGTCTTTCAGTATATTTTACTGCCAGATCGCAGATATGTGCCTTCTCAAGAGCATGCGCGCATACAAAAACCGACCGTCTCCTGTGCGAGACGGTCGGTCGAAAGTCATCCGGAGCTAAATAGTCCGGATGACTCATAGTGTAACCGTTTGGCTTGAAATAGGTTAGAATAAAAGTTGGAGTTGGAGCCGAAATACATACTCCCCCTCCGTAAGCCCCTGAAAACCCGTGGCCGGATCGGGCAGCCCGAGCGTATCGGCCCCCACACCCAGCAGCGAGGTGTCGTCAAGGGCGTAACTCACATCCGCCGAGAGCTTTGCGGTGTGGCTTTCGGGCAGCATGTAATAGTTGACACCCACCGTCGCGAAGCGGTGGATATACCCGTTGTCCAGACCGAAGCCGTTGCGGTACTGCTTGTCGATCCAGAAGGATTCGAGCCGGCCGTACCACTCGACCCGTTCGGAGATGAACCAGCCCGCCTGGGCGACCAGGGCGTTGTGCTGGGTTTTGAGCGAGCCCTCGTCGAATGTCCAACCGACATACTGGCCGATATACGCGGCCATGAAGTTCCAGCCGTCGCCCTCGTACTGATAGTCGACCGTCCAGGTGACGACCTGCGATTGTTTGACAGCGGCCACGAGGAAGGGCGGGGTGAACTCGTCGGGGTTGGTGTAGCCCTGGAGCTGGTAGAGGACGCCAAAGCCGATCTTGGCACCGGGGTTGGAGCCGCGGAAACTGGTGAAATCGGTGAACTGATCCCATGATCCGAAGAGTTTCCAGTCGAATCGCCCCCCGAGGGCGATGTCGGCCTCGTTCGAATCATTGATCGCGGAGTTGTCCGGCGCGGGGGCGCCGAAGTACTTTCCGCCGTCGGAGATCGAGACTTCCCAGGCGTAGTTGTTGCGCACGCGCCCGAGGGCCACGCCCTGGGTGTAGCCCGCGCCGAAGAGTTCCGCCGTCAGCGAGCGGTCGATGGCGAGCTGGAAAGCCGAATCGATGGCTTCCTCGTTCACGATGACATGGCCGAACTGGCCCGCCTTGAGGTAATAGCCCTCCCGGCGTCCCTCGAAGTTGTACTGCATATAGGCATCGAGCATCCGCGGCGCGCCGGTGCTGCCGGGGCTCAGGGTGCCGCTGCCGCGGCCTCTGGAGAGTTCGGCATCGCCGAAATCGAAGGAGAGCCGGTAGTTGAACTGGGAGGAGACGATCGTACCGTCCATCGACACGCGGGTTCGCGGGATGCTGAAGCCGATGGTCTCCCTGTTGTCTGCGGGCACAAAGTCTGTTGATGCCCGGCCCGAGGCGGTGTAACGGGCCTGGGCGAGCACAGAGATACTCAGGGTGGAGTTGTCCGCCCGCTCGACGAACCAGGCGGGATCACTGGTGTGCAGCGGCTGGGCGCGCAGCGAGGCGGCCCGGGCGTGGGCACCGGCGTCGTCCAGGCCCGCCGCGTGCACATTGCTCATCGTCAGCGACGGGATTATCGCCATGGCGGAGAGAATGAGGACGCTTGGCTTGGTCATCGATCGGTCCTGGGGGGTCGTGCGTCGGGGTGCCGTGCGGTGGGTGCGCCGTGCGGTGGGTGCGCCGTGAAGAGGGAGCGGTGGCGGCATTGTAGGGCAGCCGCCAACTTCATGGGGCAGCGAACCCGCGGCCCGCGGATCCGTCCACGCCATGGCGTTTTACTCGGCATTCTTTGGCCTGAGGCACCAAGATCGGATGGAGATGCCCCGGATGATCGGACGCGGCGCGGGGTGAAGGTTGCTCCGCTGTGTTCAGATTCGGTAAACTGTGATTGCGGCACGGTTTGGCCGCTCCAACCCGCTGTATGATTGATCGCCCAGCCCTCCCCGACCACCATCCGCCCCAACAGGGCGGAAACGGGATCCCAGCCATGCCCAAGCCCAGTCCAGATGCAGATGCCGGCAGCAGCAGGAACACGGGTGCCGCCGCGCCGCCGGTCACGGTCCTGGTCGTGGACGATGAGCCCGATCTGGTGGAACTCATCCGCTACAACCTGGAACAGGCGGGGTACACGGTGATGACGGCAAGCGACGGGAAATCGGCCCTGTCGCTGGCCAAATCCCGCCAGCCGGATCTGGTCGTGCTGGATGTGATGATGCCCGAGTTCAACGGGATCGAGGTCGCCAAGCGGCTGCGGTCGCAGACCGAGACGGCGTCGATGCCGATCATCATGCTCACCGCCAAGTCCGAGGAGACCCACGAACTCGAGGGCCTGGGAGCGGGGGCGGACGATTACATCACCAAGCCCTTCTCGATGCAGGTGCTGCTGGCGCGGATCAGCGCGATGACCCGCCGGGCCGGGGGCGGGGGCAAGGCGCGGGCGTCGGTGCTGGCGCTGGGCCCGGTGAGCATCGATCTCAACGAGCACCAGGCGGCTGTGGACGGCAAGCCCATCCAGCTGACGATCACCGAGTTCCGCCTGCTTTGCGCCCTGGTGGCCAACGAGGGCAAGGTGATGACCCGGCCGTCGCTGATCTCCAGCGCGATCGGCCCGGGGGTGATGGTCACCGAGCGGACAATCGATGTGCATATCACGGCCCTGCGACGCAAGATCATGCCCCACTCGGCGATGATCGCTACAGTCCGGGGTGTGGGGTATCGAGCCGATGCCCCGGAGGCGATCGAGAAGTGATCCCGCGTGGATCCCCGGCGGAACGCGTGCACAAATGAACCCAGCAGAACAGGAATTTTCGCGCCCGGTCGGGAACTGGTGGCTGGTGTTTTCGCTGGCGCTGGGCGGGATCGTGCTGGGCGTGTTCATGCCGGTGTTCCTGCTGGTTTCCGCCCTGGCGATATTGGCGATCCCGGTGCTTGCGGCCATGGATGCGCGTGCGGCCGAGAGACTTCGCCTGCGGCAGGAAACCACCGCCGACCAGTCCGCGCTGCACGCCCGCAACGCCGAGTTGCTGCGGGGGGTGATCAACGCCGCGGATATCCCGATCCTGGCGACCGATGAGGAGGGTGTGCTGGCGCATACCAACGCCCGGTCCCGGGCGGTGCTGGGGATCAGCGCCTCGATGCTGGGGCGGCGATTCGATGAACTCATGACCCAGGGCGTGCTGCACGAGCTGGAATCGCTGGCCCGCCAGGGCGAGGCGGGCCACGCGCGGGCGGGGGTGCCGATCCGCGGGGAGATGCGGGATTTCGATGTCTCCGCCGATCCGGTGCCGATTTCAAAGGGCGCGGTGATCGCCTTCCGCGACATCACCGAGCTTTCGCGGGCGATGACGCTCAAGGCGGATTTCGCGGCCAACGCCAGCCACGAACTGCGGACGCCCATCGCCTCGATCAAGGCGGCCGCCGAGACGCTGATGGGCCCGGCCCGCAGCGACGAGGCGATGAGCGGGCGGCTGATCGAGATGATCTCCAACAATGCCAACCGCCTGGAAATGCTGGCGTGCGATCTGCTCGATCTCTCTCGGCTGGAGGCGGAGGACCAGCCTGCGGAGATCGATGATGTGGACCTGGGCGACCTGATCGAGAAGGTGATCGCCGATTTCACCCCCGCCGCTGAGCGCCGCCGGCTGACGATCGTGGCGGAGATCGAGCCTGGGCTGGAAACGGTGCGGACGGACGCGGGGCTGATGATGCTGATCCTGCGGAACCTGGTGCAGAACGCCACCAAGTTCGCCCGCGAGGGCACGGTGGTGCGCATCGCGGCCCAGCGGCAGCGTGTCGGCGTGGACCGGGCCGCCCCGGTGCCCGCGGGCTTGGATGGGGCCTCGGGCGTGAGTCTGCGGGTGATCGACAAGGGGATCGGCATCCCGCTGGCCCACCAACAGCGGGTGTTCGAGCGGTTCTACCAGGTCGATGAGGCACGCACGGGCTCTGGGGCCAGGCGGGGGACGGGGCTTGGGCTGGCGATCGTCAAGCACGCGGCCCGGCGTCTGGGGGGGACGGTGATGCTCGAAAGCGTGTACCAGACCGGCACGACCATGATCGTGGACCTGCCGCGCTGCGCTGACGCTGAGGAAACACCCGAACCGCGATTGGGCGTCGATAGACGGGGTGGCGAGCCGGAATAGCGGAAAAAGTCCGTCCGATAGGGCCTGGCGGCCACAGCGGGGAAGGGATCGTGTCGAAACTGGGTGATGCGGGCGAGGCGCAATCCCCGAGTGCGGGGCTGATATCATTCCGGGCGTCTCCCGCGACGCGAGCTTATGGGCAAAGACGGATCCAAACCGAACAGCAAGCCGGCGTCCAAATCGGGCGCCAAGGCCGGCACCAAGACCGGCGGCAAACCGGCCCGCCGGAGCGTTGTGCAGATCCAGGACCGCTCGATCAAGCAGCGGGCCGCCGACTGGATCGCCAATCCCAAGGTGTTCTGGGGGGCGATGGCCTTTGTCTTCTTCGTGCTGGTGGTGGGCACCACCATGCTCTGGACCCGCGGCCAGACCAAGGTCGCGGTGGGACAGATCATGCGTGAGACCCGCACGGCCCGCGTGGAGTTCACGACCGAGGATGTCCAGCAGACCCAGATGCAGCGAGAGGCGGCCCGGCACAGCGTGCCGCGGGTCTTCACCGCCGACAGGTCGGCCTTTGAGGAGATCCGGGCGGATCTGTTCAACCTGCCCCGCACGCTCAGCGGCGTAGAAACGCTCGACGAGGTCGCACGCGATATACGCATCCGCTTCCGGCTCGATGAGGCCTCGTTCCGGGCGCTGAGCACGATCGCGGGCGACGAGCAGGCGCTGGAAAACTGGAAACAGGGGGTTGAGCGGTTCATCGAGATTCTCCGCCGGCGTCCGCTGCTCGACCGGCAGGCGTGGCAGACCGCCACGCAAGAGGGGCTCAACACGCAGATCGAGTTGCGGTATCCCCCCACTGCGGATACGGAGTCCCCGCCGCAGCGGGTCAGCCGCGATGACGCGATCAATATCGACAAGAACGATCAGTTGGCCGCGGAGATCGGGCGGCTGGTGCGGATTGCGGGCTTTGAGGGCCCCCAGGGCGATGCTGTCCGCAACCGGCTGCTGCATCTGCCGCGCCCGACTTTCAGTCACGATACGACGGCGACGCTGGCGTTGATGGACGAGGCCGCGGGCGGGATTCTTCCCGTGCGGCGTCCGATCACGATCGGCCAGCGGGTCTATACCCGCGGCGATGTGCTGGGCCAATCCGGCCATGATCTCGCGATGCGTGAGACCGAGCAGTACCACCAAGCCGGCGCCAGCTTTGCCCGCAAGTGGCTGCGCGGGCTTTCGATCTACCTGCTCGTTGGGGTGCTGGCATTGGTTGTCGGGGGGTACATCACGCGGTATTGCCCCAAAATCATGTCCAAGCCCGCCCGGATCGGGTGGATGACGCTGCTGGTGACGGGCGCGATCGTCATCGCGTGCCTGCTGGGGGTGATGGATCCGAGACTGGTGTGGCTGGGGACGGTGACGCCGATCGTGCTGATCGCGGTGCTGATCTCGATCGCCTACGACCAACGGACGGCGCTGGCGATCACCAGCGTGGCCGCGTTGATCGTGGCCATGTCGCTGGAACTGCACAGCGGGCTGCTGGTGATCATGCTCATCGGGATCTCGGCGGCGGTCGCCCAGCTCAGCGAACTCCGCGAGCGGCGCACGCTGATCCGGATGTCGATGGTCACGGCCGTCATGCTGGCGGCGGTGACGCTTCTCGACCAGCTCATCACCCTGCCCACCGTCGGCGCGGACCGCTCGGAGGTGCTGGCGGCGGTGCTCGGTGCGGGGGCCCAGTCCGCCATCGCGGGGCTGCTCGTCGGCGGCGTGGGGCTGTTCATCCTGCCGTTTATCGAGCGGGCGTTCGACATCACGACGGGGATGACCCTCATCGAGCTGCGCGATCCCAAGCAGCCGATCCTGCGTGAACTCCAGCAGCGGGCCCCTGGGACCTACAACCACTCGCTCAATGTCGCCTCGATCGCCGAGAACGCCGCCGAGTCGATCGGGGCCGATGCGCTGCTGACCTATGTGGGCTGCCTGTACCATGACATCGGCAAGATGAACAAACCGATGTACTTCATCGAGAACCAGTCCGGCGGGCCCAACAAGCACGACAAGCTGACACCCGCGATGTCGCTGCTGGTGATCGTTGGCCATGTGAAGGATGGGGTGGAGATGGCCCGCGAGCAAGGGCTGCCGCGATCGCTGCGGCACTTCATCGAGGCCCACCACGGCACGACACTGGTGGAATATTTCTACCGGCGCGCCCGCGAGCAGGCGGCCCAGGCCGACGAGGAGCGGAGCGCCGAGCAGATCCTGCAGGAGGCGGCGGATCAGCTCCCCGAGGAGGTCGATTACCGCTATCCCGGCCCCAAGCCGCAGACCAAAGAGGTCGCCATCGTCATGCTGGCCGACGCGGTGGAGAGCGCGACGCGGGCCCTGACGGACCCGACGCCCGCCCGGATTGACGCGCTGGTGCGGCAACTGGCCAACAAGCGGCTCATGGACGGGCAGTTCGACGAGTGCGATCTGACCTTCCGCGAGCTGACGCTGATGTGTGAATCGATCTCCAAGACCGTGGCCAGCATCTATCACGGGCGGATTCGCTATTCCAGCGATGACGAGAAGCCGGGCAAGGCCAAGGGTGAGGGGTCCAAGGACGGGGAATCGCCGCCTAAGGGCGAAAAGGGCAAGGGGCCCGACGGCGGCTCAAAGCCCGCCCGCTCGGCCTGAACCGGTGCGGTTCGCGATGGCACAGCTCATGAATGAGGATCAGCGGCTGCGTTTGCGGCCGTTCTTGTTTTTGTACTTGGCGCTGTCCGGAGTCCGGCGCGAGGCCCGCTGGCCCTTCATGGTGCCGGTTTTGCGCTTGGTGCGCATCTCGGTGAACATCGCCACGAACAGCACGATCGTGAAGACGGCCACGAGGATCAGGATCGTGATGAGAATCCAGTTCATTTGAAGGCCTCCTGACACCCAGTATAGCGATTCGTGCGCCTTCCGCACCTGAGAGCCGCGGGGATCGCGGGAGCCGATCGGTTATAATCGGGGATGATCCAGAAGCTCCGCCTGATCCAGCGTGCCCATCGGTACCGAACCCGGCACGACCCGGCCGAGATCGCCCATATCCGCCGCCTGCTCTCCCCGGGCTGCGTTGCTCTGGACATCGGGGCGCACAAGGGGGCCTACACCTACTGGCTTTCCAGATCCGTGGCCCCGGGGGGTAGGGTGATCGCCATCGAGCCCCAGCGTGAGCTGGCCGATCGGCTTGTGGATCTATACCACTCCAGGCCCGGCGTGGAGATCCGCCACGGGGCCGTCGGGTCTGAATCTGGCACTGTCACGCTCCATATCCCCGGTCAGGGCCCGTCCCACGGGGCGACGATCCGAGGGCCGGAATCCGAACAGAAATCCGGCGGCACGGTGATGCGGGCCGTCGAGGTTCCGTGCTCCACGCTGGAGGGCCTGGCCGACGTATACGGCCTGACGCGGCTGGACCTGATCAAATGCGACACCGAGGGGGCCGAGCGGGATATCTTCCGGGCGGGCGCGGTCGTGCTGGAGCGTTTCCGGCCCGCGGTGCTGGTGGAATGCGAACGCCGCCACCACGGCGATGGATCGGACCCGGTCGCCGAGTTGTGGGCCATCTTCCGGGCACAGGGATACGACGGGCACTGCTTCTGCGGCGGAAAACTGGTCCCCATCGCCGAGTTCGACTACGACACCCATCAGCGCGACCCCGACGACAAACCCAACTACGGCAACAACTTCCTCTTCACCCACCCCCAGGGACCCGCCCAGGCGGGGGGCTGAGCGGATGCGGGCGGTGATCCAGCGGGTTGAGCGGGCCACCCTGCATCTGGTGGATCAGGGCGGTGATCGCCATGCTCACGCCGCGATCGGGCCGGGGCTGGTGGTGCTGCTGGGGATCGCCGCCACGGACACCGACGCTGACGCCAAATGGATATCGGGCAAGGTCGCGCACCTGCGGGTGTTCGAGGATGCGGATCAGAAGATGAACCTGGGCCCGCTCGACCTCGAACCGCCCGGTCAGGTGCTGGTGGTGCCCAACTTCACCGTGGCGGGCAATGCTCACAAGGGGCGACGCCCCGATTTCACCGGCGCGATGAAGCCGCCCCGGGCGGGGGTGCTGTTCGAGCGGGTGTGTGAGCTGGTCGAAGCAGAGGGCATCGCCACCGCCCGCGGGGTGTTCGGTGGGGACATGCGGGTCGAGCTGGTCAACGACGGGCCGGTGACGATCGTGATCGAATCGCCCTGAGGCCCGCGGCTACACTGCGTTCATGCCAAAGGCCCTCATCACCGTGCTGCTGCTGATCGGCTCCAACTGCTTCATGACATGGGCCTGGTACGGGCATCTCAAGAAGGCCGCCTGGACGATCCCCGTGGCGATCGGGTTCTCGTGGCTGATCGCGTTCCCCGAGTATCTGCTGCAGGTGCCGGCGAACCGGATCGGTCACATCAGCCAGGGCGGGCCGTTCACGGCGGCGCAGCTCAAGATCCTGCAGGAGGCGATCACGATGGTGGTATTCATCGTGTTCAGCTTGCTGATCCTCAAGGAGAAGCCGCGCTGGAACGAGGGGCTGGCGATGGTGCTGATCTTTGCGGGGGTGCTGGTGGCGATGATGGGGCGTGGACCGATGATCGAGCCGGAGGGCGGGGAGGCGGGTGCTGAGATGAGCGAGCGCGAGGAGGGAGATGGGGTCAGCCGTCCATAGGTTCGGCTTTGATGGGCTCGCAGCATTCGGGGCAGGTCGGGAGGCCTTGGATTTTGTAGCCGCAGCTTTGGCACAACCCCTTACTGTGTCTTGCCCAGCGGCGGTATCGTCGCCCGTAGTGTCTGATCACCCAAACTACGGCATATGCACTACCGCCGAAAATCGCGGCGTTGATGAGTACGCCGGGAAAGACCGGCTCATAAGGGAAAAGAACCAGTTCGTCCCAGCTGTTCATACCCGCGCTTCCCGAACCCGGAAAGGCGAAGGAATATGTCGGCGAAAGCCCGCGCCGATCACGCCTGGCCTCGCCGCGCCAGGCGAGAAACGGCCACCCGTTGAGCTGCTCGATCACCTGCTCGTACCGCTGGGCCTGGTCCGGGGTGGGAGCGGGCGCTATCCGGGACCAATCGGGCATCACGCCGGGTCTGATCTCGCGTTCCACCCCCGTCTGTCCCCGGTAGAGCATGTCGTGGCGGATCTGATAGATGCGGCCGTCACTTGCGCGGATGCCCATGATCCCCCAACGCTCGCCATTGGTATTGGGCTCGCCGAGCATCCAGCCGGTGGTGCTTGGTGTTGTGGGGCTCCAGTGCCGGGCGCTCAAGAACCGGAACCATGTAGTGCTATTGCGATTGAAGTGTAGTTCGAGGCTGAGCCAAGTAGACCCGAGTGACAGGAAAACACCCAAGGCTAGATACATCAAGATTGGGGATGCAATCTTACGCATACTAAGGCCCTTGCGGACAGTACCTATCCCTTATCTGTAATGCGATGAATGCGTCCAACCAGCTTTGTATTCTGGCAATGAGAAATTGCCTCATCAATAAACTCTCGTTCACCAAGACGATCTAAGTCGATCGCTATCTGAGCGCAGTTGCGCCCTATCCGCCCCCCTCGCTCCTTTTCAGCCATTTCTACGAGCATGAGAAAAATCCGCTTTCGATACTTCAAATCAAGCTGCTCGAAGTGCCGGTACATGACATCGAGGGCTTCCGCCTTGGAGTTGCTGGGCGTGATCGACATTGCTTGCTTGATCGCATCCTCAGCAAGTCGTTTAGCTTGATTTCGTAGTCCAATCGATGCAAGGGCTTCGATAGGCCACGCGAGCGGCATAATCTGTCGATATGCGTCTTTCTCTGACTGCGCCGCGTTGACGGCTGCTCGGCAGGCGATCTCACACTGCTCTGGCTCAAGCTTCGCGGCACCGATCGCGATCGCTTGGCACCGAAACCAACCTTGCTCGATGGGTTTGCAGTAGTCGACCAACTCCTTGCTCGAACGGAACGACTTGTGCCGCACGCTGTCCCGATGTGTTGTGTCACTCATACCACTCCCCCAACACCCCCCGCCACTCATCGAGCGACTTCACATAGATAAAGCTCTTCTTCACCTCCGCCGCCTGCGGGTGATGAGCCGCGAACTTGATGCCGAACTTGCGCATGTTCTTGGCCGTGTGCAGCTCGGGGTCACGGAACCCCGCGTTGACCGCCAGCGCCAGCTCGAAGTGCTGCTCCAGAACCGCCCGCTGCTCGGCGATCGTCGGCACACGCGGCTCGCGCCCCGCCAGCAGGTCGCGGGCCTGGCGGAAAATCCACGGGTTGCCGATGCAGCCGCGGGCGACGCTGACGCCGCTGACGCCGGTGTAGGCAATCATGCGGAAGATCTGGTTCACATCCCACACATCGCCCGAGCCCATCACGATCCGATCGGGGTTGCGCTCCACCAGCTCGCGGATCGGGTCCCAGCGTGACGGGCCGACATATTTCTGCTCCACCGTCCGCCCGTGCACCACCACCCACGCGCAGCCCAGGTCGTAGGCAGCGTCGAACAGATACAAAAAGTTCCGCTTCATCTCCTGCGTGTCATCGAACGACCGCCGCATCTTCACCGTCACCGGGATCGACGCGGGCACGGCCTCGCGCACGGCTCGGAGGATCTCGATCGCCCCGCCCGGATCACGCAGCCAGTGCCCGCCGCGTGACTTCTTGGAGATCTTTTTGACGGGGCAGGCGAGGTTGATGTCGATCGCAGCGAAGGAAGAAGGGACTGGGGACTGGCCACTAGCCACTAGGGTTGGGCGATTCGCCTCTTCCCCTAGTCCCAAGTGGCTAGTCCCTAGTGGCTTCTCAAGCGGCTTCTCTCCAAGCTTGCGATACTCCTTATTGCTCCGCAGCTTCCCCTGCTCGATCATCTTGATCGCCGCCGCGGCCATCTCGGCGGGGTCGGAGCCCATGATCTGGCCGATCAGCGGGTGATCCTCTTCGCCGCCGGGCACATTGTCGTGGATCTCGCCCAGATCGGCCTTGGCGAAGCCCCTGCCGCCGTCCAAGAGCGTCCGGTCCAACAGGGCCTCGGTGACGCAGATAGGGCAGCCGTGACGACGGGCGATGATCCGCATGGCCGAATCGCTGTACCCGGCCAGCCCGGCTTGGAAGAAGGGGGCATCGAAGCCCGGGATGTGGGCCTTCACACGCGGGTCCATGCCGCCGGGGCCGAACCGCGCCACCAAGTCCGAGGCGATCGCGCGGGGGTCGAGATCCTGCGCCCCATCGGCGATCGCGAAGCTCGGCCCCGTGGCATTCTGGCTCGATGAGTTGCTTTGACAGCCCATGCGTGGGACGATAGGGGGGTGAAGACCCAACGCACCACATCCCGGATCGTCCTCGCCGCCGCCCCCCTGCTGGCCGCGGCCCTGCTGACACCGCTGGGCGGCTGCCAGCTCTTCAATGAGCAGGTCGCCGCCGAACCCGGCCCGGCCTACCCCGAGACCCTCCCCCAGGGCGAGGTCTTCGATATCCAGGTCTTCCGGGATGTCACCACCCTGCGGTTCACCAACACCACCACCCGCGACTTCGGCCCCGGCGTGGTCTGGCTCAACAAGCGTTATTCGCTGCCGATCGACGGGTTCGCCTCGGGCGAGACGGTGGAACTGGACCTGACGGCGTTTGTCGATGAGTTCGGCGACACCTACCGGGCGGGCGGGTTCTTCGCCCAGCGTGAACCGGCCCCGGTGGTGCTGGTGCAGTTGGAGACCACCGACAATACGGGCGAGGACGCCGCCGATCTCATGCTCTATGGGATGGTGATCGTCGAGAACAAGTACAACTGATCGGGGCGGCACCATGGCACGCATACTCGTCGTCGGCCCGCACCCGGATGACCAGGAACTGGGGATGGGCGGCACCATCATCAAACTCGCGCAGCAGGGGCACGATATCCTGCTGCTCGATGTCACCAACGGCGAGCCGACACCGCTGGGCGATCCTGAGACGCGAAATAAGGAAGCCGCCGATGCGCTGGCGGTGCTGGGCGCGGGGGCGAGCGGGCGGCTTGAGCGGTGGTGCCTGGGGCTGCCCAACAGGTTCGTTGAACACACGATCGAGAACCGCCACGCCATCGCGGGGGCGATCCGGGCGTGGCAGGCCGAGATCATTTTCACGACCTATCCCGAGGATGCCCACCCCGACCACCGGGCCGTGACCCGCTGCGTGGAGGATGCGCGGTTCGATGCCAAGCTGAGCAAAATCGAGATGCCCGCACCCGTGGACGCATGGACGGGCGAACGGAAGGAACTGGGGCCGACGCTGTACCCCAAGTGGGTGTTCTACTACTACGCGACGCACCTGCGCTGGATGCCGGACCCAAGCTTCGTGTTCGATATCAGCGGAGCCGTCGAACAGAAGATGCGGTCGATCCGTGCCTACGACACCCAGTTCGTGCGGCCCGAGAAGAACCGCAAGGCGCTGGAGTGGATCGAGGCCAGCGCGACCTACTTCGGTTCCCGCATCGGCACCGACGCGGGCGAGCCGTTTTATACCAAGGAACCGGTGGGGCTCGCCGGGTTTGATTCGCTGGTGAGGTGAGAGATACAGAAATCTTCGGTGCCATGGTGCCGCGCAGCGGGGCCATGAACAGAAAACTTTAAACTACCAAATCATCCG
>JBBDKK010000185.1:0-15444 GCA_040879395.1 Phycisphaerales bacterium | reverse complement strand
CTGCGGATCGCCGCCCCGGCCCTCCTGCTGATCCGCAGGCCCATCGCCCCAGTGCTGCGGTTTCTCGATGTCTGGGTGATCTCCCCGCTCTCACGCCTGGTGGCCCCGGCCCGTCGCCACGCGCACAGCGAGCATGTCAGCCCGGAGCAGCTGGGCACACTGATCGATATGAGCGCCGGCGAGGGCGTCCTGGCCCCCGGCGAGCAGCAGATGCTGACCTCGATCGTGGAAATGGGCCATCTCCGCGTCGAGCAGATCATGACGCCCCGGGTGGACCTGACCTCGATCAGCCCGGATATCACCATGGAGGAACTGGCGAGGGTCTGCCGCGAGAACAAGCGCACGCGCATGCTCGTGAGCCGCGACGGCATCGATTCGGGCATCCTGGGCATGGTCGACGCGAGGCGTCTTCTTGAGGGCCAGAGCATGGAGACCGCCCTGCGCGAGGTGCTCTATGTCCCCGAGCAGAGCCGTCTGGACACCCTGATGGACCAGCTCCGCAACACCGGCAAGAGTCTGGCCGTGTGCGTGGACGAGCACGGCGGGATCTCGGGCATCGTCACCCTCTCGGACATCGTCAAGGAACTCATCGAGGGGCTCGACGACCCCCAGGACGACCCGGCCAGCGAGGTCATCATGATCGGCGTGGGGCGGTGGGTCGTCCCGGGACGCCTGTCGATCCGCGATTGGGCCGTCATGTTCGCCGACGAATCGCTTATCGAGCACACCAAGCGGGTCAACACCCTGGCCGGGCTGATCATGGTGCTGCTCGATCGCATCCCGGAGCCCGGCGATGAGGCACGCATCGGGGACATCCTGCTCCGCGTCGAGCACATGCAGGGCAGGGCGATCGACCGCGTGCAGGTCGAGGTCATCTCGGATACAGGCAACCCGGAGAGCACCCGATGACCAACACGGAACTGCTCATCTGGGGGCTGCTCCTGCTGGTGGGAATCGGCGGCTCGGCCATGTGCTCGGGGATGGAGGTGGGGCTCTACACCGTCAACCGCGTGCTGGTCCGGGTCCACGCCGCCGGCGGGGCGGGCGGGAAACGGGCCCGCCTCCTCCAGAAACAACTCGACCGACCCACGCCGACCCTGACGGCCTTGCTTGTCTGGAACAACATCTTCAACTACGCCGGGACCCTGGCCCTGACGACGCTGGTGACCACGATCGGGCTCAGCGATACGGGGATGATCCTGATCCAGGTGGCCGTGCTCACACCCGTGCTGCTTATTTTCGCGGAATCAACGCCCAAGGAAGTATTCCGGTCAAACGCGAATCTGCTGATGGAGCGGTTCGCGCCGATGCTGCGTCTGCTGCGCCTGCTCGTGACCATCATCCCCATCGTGCCCGTGCTGACGGTGATCGCCAACATCGCCTCCAAGATCGTCGGCATCGGCTCGCTGGGATCGCTCGACGATGCAAGGGAACGCATCGCCGAGCTGCTCAAGTTCGGTTCCGGCGGGATGAGCGAGGCGCAGGTCACGCTCATCGACCGGGCACTGCAGCTCGAACACGCCACCGTCCGCAGCGAGATGATCCCCCTGCGTCAGGCGGCCTCCCTTCGGTCGAACTGGTCGCTGGGGCGGGCAAGGGCCCATGTCCGGGCCCATTCCTACTCGCGCTACCCGGTGCTCGGCCCCAAGGGACAGGTCGTGGGGGTCATCCACGCCATCGATTTGTATGTCCATCCAGAGTCGGGGGCCGAATCGGGCAGCATCACCGCCCTGATGCAGCCCCCGATCCTGCTCGAAGCTGAAATCCATGTGGGCCAGGCACTCAAGGAACTTGGCCGGGGGGGCGGCCGGATGGGCATCGTGACCCATATCGGACGCGAGATCGGGATCGTGACCCGCAAGGACCTCGTCGAGCCCCTGGTCGGTGAGATCGAAGACTGGTGATCCGGCGTCTCAAATCCCCCGGAGCGGAATATTCGCACCCTCCGATGGGTTCCTCCCAGCATCCCGACAAGGAAACCGTCCACATGAAAACGAAACCCTCATCGTTGACCATCCTGATCGTGCTCCTGCTGGTGGCCCTGATGGTCCCGCGGGTCATCGGGCTCATCCGAGGCCCCGCGCCAACGCCGGATGTCTTCAGCGATGGATACACCATGGACCAAGCCGCCCAGATCTCCTCGGACACCGGAAAGCCGATGCTCGTGCTGGTCACCGCGGACTGGTGCGCTCCGTGCCAGACACTCAAGCGCAACACGCTGACTGACCCCGCCGTCGCGGGCTGGATCAGCAGCAGCACCGTGCCGGTGTACCTCGAAGACGGCCAGAACCGCGAAGAGATCCAGCGGCTTGGCGTCGCCGCCTATCCGACCACACTGCTCATGCAGGGCGGGCGGGTCATCACCGCCATCGAAGGCGCTCGCAACCCCGCCGGGTTCATGCAGGCCTTGGCGACCTCCGCGCCCGCCCCCGCGGCGGCGAATCCCTAAACAGAGGGGTGAACCCCGAGGTCGGCGAATACGAACCAAACCGGGCCGACCCGGGTATAGACTGATATCGCATGCGCACCCGGTTACTTGAGAGGGCTTGAAGCCGGGGGAATGGGCCCCATACTGGACGGAGTGATTCGATGAGTCAGAAAAACACCTTGCTGCCCCTGATCGGGATCCTGGGCGTGGCCGTGGTCGGCTCGACGATCGCCGTCGCGACCAGTTCGCTCCGCACCGTGACGGATGATTACGGCTTTTTCGACCCCATCATCGATGTAAAAACAATGATCAACGGGCTTTATGTCGAGGAACCGGATACCGAAGCCCTCCAGCGGGGCGCCATCGAGGGCATGCTCGAAGAACTCAACGATCCATACACCGCCTTTGTGCCCAGGGTGGATACCGAGCGGTTCTCCAAGGACCTCACCGGCGAGTATGTGGGGATCGGGGCCGAGGTGCTCATCCGCGACGGCTGGCTGACCATCGCTTCGCCCCTGGACGGCTCGCCCGCATGGAAAGCGGGGGTCATGGCCGAGGACCGGGTGATCGCCATCGACGGCGAAACCACCGAGGATCTCACGATCAACGAATCCATCGACCTGCTCACCGGCCAGCCGGGAACCACGGTCACCATCACCGTCGAGCGGGGCACCGAGACGCTGGATATCGACATCGTCCGCGACCATATCAAGGTCCAGGCGGTCAAGGGCTTCATGCGCGTTGATGGCGATGGGCGATGGGCCCATGTGATCGACCCCAGCAGCAAGGTCGCCTACATCCGGCTCACCCAGTTCACACCCAAGGCGACCGAGGAGGTTTCCAAGGCCATCGCGCTGGCCCGCGATGAGGTCGGCGGGGAACTCGGCGGGCTGATCCTGGACCTGCGTTTCAATCCCGGCGGCCTGCTCGACGAGGCCGTGGCCTTGGCCGATATGTTCCTTGAGGAGGGGGCGATCGTTTCCACCAAGGGCCGCATCTTCGATGAGAAGACCCAGAACGCGACCCCCGAGGGCACCATCACCGACCTGCCGCTGGTCGTCCTGATCAATGGCCAGAGCGCCAGCGCATCGGAGGTATTCGCCGGTGCCCTGTCCGACCACGGCCGCGCGGTCGTCATCGGCTCGCGGAGCTTTGGCAAAGGTTCGGTCCAGACCGTCCGCCCGCTTGAGAGCGGGGCGGGGGTGCTCAAGATTACCGAGCAGTACTACTACCTGCCCTCCGGGCGTCTGCTGCACCGGCTCGACGATTCCACCGTGTGGGGAGTGGACCCCACCCCGGGGTACTATGTGCCGGTGAGCAACGATGAACTGGGCGAGATGCTCCAGGCCCGGCGTGAGCAGGAAGTCATCGCACAGAATGATGCCGAGGAGCAGGTTGATCTTGGCAACACCGAGGCGGTGCTCGCCGCCCTCAATGATCCACAGCTCGCCGCCGCGGTCCGTGTCATGCAACACCGGGCCCAGACCGGCGAGTTCGAACCGACCGGGATCGACTCCAACGCACCCGACGATGTGGCCCTGGCCGAACTCAACACGCTCCGGGCCCAGGAAGAGCGTCTGCTGCGGGAACTGGCCCGGCTGGACAAGCGGGTCCAGGCCGCGTCCAACGCCGTCGATGAGGATCGGCTCGGCGAGAACCCCCGGGACTTCTGGGACGATGAGACCGAACTTGAGGGCGGCGAGCTGGTCGTGCGTGACAAGGACGGCAACATCGTCGCGACGCTCAACATCACCGGCAACGGCCTCGAACGCTGGCTGGTGGATGCGGATGTCGAGAAAAAGGCGGATTCCGAGAGCGGATCCGATACAGGAGACCAGACGCGGGATGATCCGGAATCCGGGACCGACACGCCCGGGAATGACACTCCGTGATCGTCCTGGGGATCGAATCGTCCTGCGATGAGACGGCCGCCAGCGTGGTCGAGGACGGGCGGACTGTCCGAAGCTCGATCGTCGCCGGCCAGCACGACCTGCACGAGGAATACGGCGGGGTTGTCCCCGAGATCGCATCCCGCGCCCACGAGCAGCACATCGTCCCGGTCCTCCGCCGGGCGATCGAGCGGGCCGGCATCGATCAGTCGGAGATTGACCTGATCGCGGTGGGGCACCGCCCGGGGCTGATCGGATCGCTGCTGGTGGGACTGAGCGCGGCCAAGGCGATGGCGTGGTCGCTGCAAATCCCCCTGATCGGGGTGGATCATGTCCACGCCCATCTTTATGCCGGGATGCTCGAACGCGATGAGCCCGCTTATCCGGCGCTGGGTCTGGTGATCTCCGGCGGCCATACCTCTTTATATAGCATGGAATCCGCCCTCAAGATCAGGCGTCTGGGCGCGACGATCGACGATGCCATCGGCGAGGCCTTCGACAAGGTCGCTTCGATCCTCGGGCTCGGGCATCCCGGCGGGCCGCAGATCGATGCCCTCGCCGCCGGCGACAGCGCCGACGACCGGGCGTTCGACTTCCCGGTCTCGCGGCTGGGGCGCGATTCGCTGGATTTCAGCTACTCCGGGCTCAAGACCGCCGTGCTCTACGAGGCGCGGGGCCGCCCCGCCCCCCCCGCGCTGCCCGGGCGCGACCCGCTGCCGGTCCCGGAGGTCCCCGAGCTGACGCCCGAGCGCATCCGCGATCTCGCCGCGGGTTTCCAACGGGCGGCGGTCCGGGCCCTGACCATCAAGATCGAACGGGCCCTGGAGCGGATGGACGGCTGCCGGTCCCTGATCGTCGGCGGCGGGGTCAGCGCCAACACGCTGGTGCGCTCCGAGATGCGCCGTCTGGCCGATGAGCACGGGTTGGAACTGGTCATCCCGGCCATGGATTACTGTGTTGATAACGCCGCGATGATCGCCGGGCTGGGCGACCGGCTCTACGGATCGGGCCGACGCGACGATCTGAACCTCTCGGCCGTCCCGACCACCGCCTGCTGACCCCATGGACCCCGACTTCCTCGACCATCTCGACCGACCCGTGGAGCGTCCCACCCATCCCGCGTCCCTGGAGGCCGAGGAGCTGCTGAAAAACTGCTCGATAGTCCGGGGCCGCTCATCGGGCCCGGGCGGTCAGCACCGCAACAAGGTCCTGACCCACATCACCCTCACCCACGATCCCACGGGCACCGAGGCCCAGGCGGGGGAGCGGCGGCTGGCCAAGGAGAACCAGCGGGTGGCGGTCGGGCGCCTACGCCTGAAACTGGCGCTGGAGGTCCGCGTGGCGGTGCCGGCCGGGGAGATCCGCTCGGAACTCTGGAAGTCGCGCTGCCGCAAGAATCGCATCACCTGCAGCCCCGCCCATCGAGATTTCCCCTCGATGCTGGCCGAGGCGCTGGATGTGATCGACGCCTGCGGGTACGACATGCCCACGGCCGCCACCCGGTTGGAGTGCTCCTCGACGCAGCTGCTGCGATTGATCGCCGAGCACCCCCCGGCCTTGGTGATGCTCAACAAGGCGCGGCAAGATCGGGCAATGCGCCCGCTCAAGCCGTGATTTTGGCCGGATCGCGTGTACACTACGGGTCTATGCCCGCACCGAAAGAACGAAGCACCATCAAAGTCCAGGCGGAGAAGGCGGTCCTGGCGGCCGTCCGTCTGCCCGACTCCCGCTACAACGAACGCGATCCCTTCGGCGAACTGGGCGAACTGGCCCGCCAGGCGGGGGCGACGGTGGTGGGGGAGATCGAGCAGCGCCGCGACCGCCCGGAAGCGGGGACCTACATGGGCAAGGGCAAGATCGAGGAGCTTCGCGACATGTGCGAGGCCGTGGGGGCCACCACGGTCATCTTCGATCACGACCTCTCGCCCAAGCAGATCGCCAAGATCGAGGAGATCACCGAGCGCAAGGTGCTCGACCGGTCCGAGCTGATCCTGGATATCTTCGCCTCCCGGGCGAGCACCCACGAGGCCAAGCTGCAGGTCGAGATCGCCCAGCTCGAATACACCTACCCCCGCCTGCGGGCGATGTGGTCGCACCTTGAGCGTATCGTGGGCTCGGGTGGGATCGGCGGCGTGGGCACGCGCGGGCCCGGCGAGCAGCAGCTGGAGATCGACCGGCGTCTGGTCCAACAGCGCAAGACCCAGCTCAAGCGCGAACTCGAAGTGATCCAGGCCCGCAAACGCCGCACGGTCGAGAAACGGAACAGCGACTACTTCACCGTGGGGCTGGTGGGCTACACCAACGCGGGCAAGAGCACGCTGTTCAACACGCTCACCGAGGGGGGCGCCTACGCCGACGACCGGGTCTTCGCCACGCTGATGACCCGGACCCGCGAGTGGGACCTGGGCGGCGGGCATATGACGATGCTCAGCGACACGGTCGGGTTCGTCCGCGACCTGCCGCACCATCTGGTCGCGTCGTTCCGCGCGACGCTGGAGGAGGCCACGCACGCGGACCTGCTGCTGGTGATGCTCGATGTGTCCGATCCCAGCTCGGAGATGCAGTACGAGACGGTTATGGAGACGCTCGATGAGCTGTTCGGGGAGGTCGAAGAGCGCGAGCAGAAGGAGGCCGATCGGGCCAAGCGCGACGGGGCGGGCGACATCGTCCGTTACGAGCGCCCGGACCCGCTGGTGCTGCTCAACAAGGCCGACCGCGAGGGCGTTGATGAGCAGGATGTCCTCTACTGGCAGTCGCGGGCGGTGGGTTCGATCCCGCTGTGCTCGCTTCCGGGCGATCCCGATAGCGATGAGCCGCCGATGGGGCAGCGGGAGCTGACCGATCGCGTGCGCCAGATCTCGATCGGGGAGATCGAGGAGTTGGACATCACGGTGCCGATGTCGGACTCCAAGACCATCCACACGATCGAGAACCGGGCCGAGGTGCTCGACCGGACCTATGAGGACAAGCGGGTGGTGCTGCGGGTGAAGATCGGCCGCAACCAACTCGCCCGGCTCCGCTCTGCGGGGGCGCGGATGTGGGTGATGCACCCTGACGGCGAGCCGTACTTCAAGGACGATGAAAAACGCGGCTGGGTGCACGACCCGACCGCGATCAATCTCGATTTTTGATTGTCTTATGCCAGCGGGTTGAGCCACAGGCCGGTGGCGAGCTTGGGATAGAAGAAGGTCGATTTCTGCGGCATCAGCTCGCCGGCGCGGGAGATGTCCCGCACCGCGTCGAGCGGGGTTGGGCGGACGATGATCGCCACCTGGGCCTTGCCGCCGCCGGAGATCGATGAGCCCGTCTCCTTGCCCTTGCCGATCTCCAGGACCTCCTCGACGCTGTGCGGGAAGGCCCACTTGATCGGCTCGCCCTTGTTGAGTTCCGGCTGGCAGATCTCCTCGACGATCAGGTGCTGGATCAACGCGACATCCAGGTTGCGCCATGACTGCGACTTGTCGGGGAACTGCGTGTCCAGGGGGTCATTGACCGCGGGCCAGGCCCCGAAGCACAGGCCGGTGGCGTAGTCGTAGATGCCGAACACATTGGTGTGCTCCCGCTCGACCATCGAGGCCATCTGTGACTCGAACTTGCGTGGGTCGTTGTCGATGGCCTCGACATTGAGCAGGCCCTGGGCGGCTTCTATGAAGCGTTCGATGCTGTAGTCCTCCATGCCCCCCAGCACGCGGTGGGTCGGGCCGATGGCCAGGCCGGGGTCGGACATCGAGACCAGCACGAACATGGTCTTACGCGCGGGGTGGTCGGCGGGGACCTCGCCCCGGGCTTCGAGGTCGCTGAGGTAGTTGATGGCGGTGTTGTAGCGGTGGTGCCCGTCGGCGACGAACACATCCTCGCCCTCCAGGGCCGTGCGGTAGCGACCGATGGTCGCGGTGTCCTCGACGGCCCAGACCTCCTGCTTCACCCCGTCGCCCATGTCCGCGGTCATGTCGGGAGCGCGGGTGTCCATGATCTCATGGAGGATGCCCACCGCCTGGCCGTCCTCGTCGGGGTGGAGCCCGAAGATGGGCGAGAGCTGGCACTCGGTGGCCTTCATCAGGGCCATGCGGTCTTCCTTGGGGCCCCCGAAGGTCTGCTCGTGGGCGAGGATGCCGCCGCCGTCGCGCTCGCCGAAGGGGACGGTGTCCAGGGCGACCACCATGCCGCAGCGCTGGTAGGACTGGCCGTGGAACTCGTAGGACTGGCGATAAGCGAACAACGCGGGCGTCTCGCGCTGTGCGAGGGTGCCGGATTCGAGCATCGAGCGGTACTTCTTGGCGGCATTCCGGTAGGCCTCGGGAGGGCCGAGTTCCTTGGCGGGGACATGGGGAAGATCGACGCCGACGATGTTGTCGGGGTTCTTATCGAGCATCGCCTTCTTGCCGGTCGCGTCGAGCACATCGTACGGCGGGGCGATCAGCCCGCTCACATCGCCCTTTCCATGGTTGTATTGAACGGCTCTGAACGGATGGACTGCAGGCATGCGATGGCCTTTCGCTGATACGATGCTGAAATCGTGAGGAGGCTGGGTTGATCGTCCCCGGCCCGGCGTGTTGGCCGGGCCGCATGAGCCCAATGATAGACGCCGATTCGGGCGATTCCGCCGATCCGCAGCGGGAGTTGCGAGCTACGATTGCCCATGAGCACGCCCAGAGCACTGGTGATCAGAACCGCCGGGATCAACTCGGATACCGAGCTTTGCCGGGCGTTTGAACTCGCGGGGGCTTCGGCGGATCTGGTGCACCTCGACCGGCTGATGGCCGATCCCCAGCGGATCGCGGAATTCGACCTCATAGGTTTTCCGGGCGGTTTTTCCTACGGCGACGATGTCGCGTCCGGGCGCATCATGGCGATGCACACCCGCGAGCGGCTGCTGCCCGAGCTCAAACTAGCCGCGGGGCGCGGCGTGCCGATGATCGGGATCTGCAACGGTTTCCAGGTGCTGGTGCAGATCGGTCTGCTTCCGGGCTTCGACGGCCCGGATGCGGCCGAGCTGACGCCGTGCGTAGCCATGTGCGAGAACACCGGCGGGCGGTTTATCGACGATTGCGTGCCCTTGGAGCCCAACCCGGACTCGCCGTGCATCTGGACGCGGGATCTGGTGGAGCGGGCCCGATCCGGCGCGGATGAGCCGGAACTGGTCATGACCATCGGCCACGGCGAGGGCCGCCTGGTCACCAGGGACTCGGCCACGCTGCAGCGGCTCAGGGAGAACAACCAGATCGCCCTGCGGTACACCCGGGACATCAACGGCTCGGCGGACCGGATCGCGGGCATCTGCGACCCGACCGGACGGATATTCGGCCTGATGCCCCACCCCGAGCGCGGGCTCGACTGGAAGCGGCACCCGTACTGGACGCGTTTGAGTGCGGAGGTCCGCCGGACGCATTCGCCGGGGCTGGGGATCTTCATCAGCGCGGTGGAGGCGGTCGCCACGCAGACCGCATGAGATACACCGATCACGCCACCGGATCACGCGGCTGATCAGGACGGGAGCAGCACATGGGTGAAACCGCGGTTTACGCAGGGAGCTTCGATCCCCCGACCAACGGGCATGTATGGATGATCGAGGCGGGAGCCCGCCTGTTCGATCGCGTGATCGTCGCCGCCGCCCGCAACCCCGAGAAGGGCTATACCTACGAGCTGGATCAGCGGATCGGCTGGCTCACCGAGATCTGCGCAGCGCACGACAATGTCGAGGTCGCGAGCATCGAGAACGAGTTCCTCGCCCACTACGCGGCCCGGGTCAACGCGCGGTTCGTCATCCGCGGCATCCGCAACGAGGCCGATTATCAGTACGAGCGCGGCATGCGGTATGTGAACAGCGACCTCAACGAGAACCTCTCCACCGTGTTCCTGATGCCCCCGCGTGAGCTGTGCGAGATCTCCTCGAGCTTCGTCAAGGGGATGATCGGGCCCGATGGCTGGGAGCCGGTGGTGCGACGGTATGTGCCCGAGGGCGTGTACGCCGATCTCAAAGCCGAAGTCGGCCCCGCCTGAGGAAAGGTCAACGACATGGGCAACGACTACGCCAGCCAGCAACAGCAGACGCCGCTCGATCAGAAGGTGACGGCCATGCGCATCGTCACCATGCCCAAGGAGACCAACCCCTACGGCACGATCTTCGGCGGCATCATCCTCAGCTACATCGACCAGGCCGGCTTCGTCGAGGCCCGCAGGCACGGCGATCTGGACTGGGTGACGGCGGCGATTGGTAAGGTCGTTTTCCACGCCCCGGTGCATGTGGGCGACATCGTCACCTTCATCACCTGCACCACCCGCTTCGGGCGCACCAGCATCGATGTGCAGGTAGAGGTCGAGGCCGAGCGGTTCCGCACGCACGAGGTCGTGCATGTCACCAGCGCGAGCCTGACGATGGTGGGCATGCGCGACGGCCAGCCCTTCCCCTTCCGTGAGTGCCCGTCCAGTTGCCCCGTGGACAAAGCCGACTCATGAGCTTCGACGACCTGCCCAGATTTTCCGATCCCGCCCGACTGGCGGTGCTGCTCTCGGGCTCCGGGCGCACGCTCGACAACCTGCTGGTGCACATTGACAGTGGTTCCCTGCCCGCCACGATCCCGCTGGTGATCGCCTCCCGCGCGTGCCTCGGGGCCGAGAAGGCCCGGGCCGCGGGGATCGAAACGCATGTGCACCATGGGCCGCTGGATGGGGCGTGGCTTGATGAACTCTGCTGGCGGCACGAGATCGATCTGGTCGTGCTGGCGGGGTATCTGCGGCTGGTGCCGATCACCGACGCCCTGCGGCACCGGGTCATCAACATCCACCCGGCCCTGCTGCCGGATTTCGGCGGCCGCGGCATGCACGGGGAGGCGGTCCACGCCGCGGTGCTGGAGGCCGCACGCGCCGGGCGGGTCCGCGAATCGGGCTGCACGGTCCATTTCGCCGAGGAGGCATACGACACGGGATCGACGATCGTGCAACTCCGGTGCCCGGTGGACCCCGGGGACACGCCCGAGCAACTGGCGGCGCGGGTCTTCGACCTCGAATGCGCGGCCTACCCCGATGCGCTGCGGATGCTGATCGAACGCAACGCCTCGGCATCCCGTACGAAGAGCAACGCATGAAGAAGCTCCTTTTCATCATTCTTGTTTCTTCCCTGGCCGTCTCGGCGGTCGCCGCCCCCGAGCCGCTGGAACTGGAAAACCGCGGTATCGAGGCGATGGCAGCGGGGGACTATGCGCGGGCCGAGGAGATTTTCCGCGATCTGATCGAGCTGCGGCCCGAATCGTTCGTGGGCCATTACAACCTCGGTGCCGCCCTCTCGATGCGGGGCGAGGCCGATGCATCGATCAAGGCGATGAGCACCGCGCTGGCGCTCGGATTCACCGACAAGGCCCAGTTGCTTCGCGATCCGGACCTGGAGACCTTCCGGGGGACGGATTTCTTCGGCCAGCTCATGAGCCAGTGGGGCGAGTTGATCGAAGCCAGGAGGCAGGGAGACCTGGACACCGTCCGCCCGCTGATCAAAGAAACGCTCGAATCCCGCACCGATGAGGACCTGCGGCTCGAACTGCTCTCGGCCCACGACGAAACCGCCACCGACCAGGCCCACGCCGAACTTTCGATGCTGGCCGACTGGGCGGTGGGGGAGGTATTCACGGGGCTGGCCGATCACCCGCTCGATGATCTGCCGTGGATCATGGTGGTGCTGCCCGACCGCACGGGGTTCATGAGCTGGGCGGTGACTGTTTTTGGCCCCGGCGTGCAGGGCTCGATCAGCAGCGTCGGCGGGGCCTACGAGCACCAGCAGCGCCGTCTGGTCGCCCAGGACCTGGGCGCGACGCTGCGGCACGAGTTCATCCATGTGCTCCACTGGCGGGATATGAACCGCCTGGGCCAGGCCCACGCCCCGTGGGTTCAGGAGGGACTGGCGTCGCTGGTCGAGGACTACGACACGGAGGGCGATGACCCGGTGCCGGTCCCATCGTGGCGGACCAACATCGTCAAGCGGATGCTCGATGTCCACCGCCTGCCGCGGATCGAGGAACTGGCGGTCATCGAGATGCAATCCTTTACCGCCAAGCGCCCCCTCGCCCAGTACGCCCAGGCCCGCACCATCATGCTCTACCTGCTCGAACGGGGCCTGCTGGATGATTTCTACGCCCGCTACACCGCCAACTACGACGACGATCCCAGCGGCTACGACTCGCTGCTGGCTGTATTGGATTACGAGCCGGAGGAACTCGAGCAGGCCTACCGGGCGTGGATCGCCGAGCTTGTTACCGTCGCGGAGACCGGATCGGACCTCACGGCCACGCTGGGCATCGAGATCGAGAACGGGACCGACGGCGTGGCCGTCACGGGCCTCCCCGGCAACGCACGCAGCCGCACCGGCCTGCGGCTGGGATCCGTGATCACCCACATCGAAGGCCGCCCGACGCGGGACCTGTTCGAGTTCATCCGCGTGCTGGGGCAGTACGGCCCGGGCGACACCGTGACGCTGCACCACCGGCGGGGGCGGGTGCATTCGAGCAGCGAAGTGGAACTGCTGGCGCGCTAGCCGCGTATTGGGGGTTGTCCCCTCCCTTGCGTTCGCAAGGTGGCCGGACTTCACTTCCCGAGAAACTGGACGGGATCTGGATTCAGCCCGAGGATTTGCGGATTGGATGTGGTATCTTGTTCCGTGTCCAGAGGATTTCGTATCATCAGAGGAGAGAAGAGATGAAAAAAGCAATCACAGTCTGCATGCTCGCCGGGATCGCCACTGCGGCGTCCGCACAGGATTTCTCATTGTCCATCATTCCTGCCCAGGCAACGCTCGATTTCTCGATGGGACCCGTCACTTTCACCATCGATGTTGTTGGAGACGCCTCGGTCGGCACCCACCTGCTCGGCGGCTCGTACGGCCTGGATACCGGGATGAGCGGCTATGTGACCGATATCGTGTGGATCCCCCCGTCCTGGTCGAGCTTCAACACCGACAACGGCTACTCGGGAGACGGAAACCACAATCAGGTCATTTTCGGGCAACTCGTCGTCCCCGGTGTTCCCCCGTTCGACATCCCGGCTCCGGGTTCCGAACTTGGCGGCCTGGTCGGGTCCTTCCAGGTAACCGTGGATGGGACGCTGGATAATGACCTCTTCTTGAACCTGGATCTCACCGCCCAGATGCCCTTCTCCCTGGAAGTGGTCGATGTCGACAGCGGCGAATATTTCCGGAGTTCGGATGGAAATCTCACGCTCAACGGAGCCTCCATCTTCATCCCGACGCCTTCCACCCTTGGTATGTTCGGCCTCGCCGGGCTCGTTGCTGCTCGCCGCAGGCGGTGAAGCATGGCCAGTTCAGGGGTGCGGCAAGGTGCTTCCCTGAGGAGGGTGATCGAAAATCCGACACAACAGTGGGGTATCGGTTTCGTTGTAGTATTCTGACAGGATGATAAAACACGCAACAATCCTCGCGGGCGTTTCAGGCATCGCGACGGGATTCACATCGCCATTGATGGCTCAGGAGTTTTCATTGAGTCTGGTCGGCGCTCCGGCAACGGTCGATTCGACCGGTGGGGCTGAATTCAGCGTCGATGTGATCGGGGACGCCTCGGTCGGGACCCACATGGGCGGCGGCGGGTTCTATCTCACCTCCGGTTCGGATCCGATGATCGAGAATATCAGCTGGACACCGGCTCCGTGGAACAGCTTCGCCGATGACGGCGGGTACGCGGGGAACGGCGACTACAACCTGGTCGTCTTCGGCCAGATTATCCCGCCTTTCCACTCTGAGCCGGAGCCCGGATCCGAACTGGGGTCGAGCATCGGAACCTTCCACATCACGATCGCAGACGGAGCATCCGGGCAACTCGATCTCGGCTTTGTTGAAGACCACGATCTTCCATTCTCCCTTGAGGTCTGGGAGTGGGAGCCCGGTGATGGCAACACATCCGGGCGCATCGCAGAAGCCTTCCACGACACCGAAGGCCAGCTTTCGCTCAATGGCGCGTCGGTTACGGTTGTGCCGACGGGACCGTCGCTTGCGGTGCTCGGGCTCGGGGGTGGGTTGCTCTCCCGGCGCCGCCGCTGACACCCGGTCGTCCGACCATCGCCTATTGTCCCGAATGAATCCCGGAAGCAACGAAGACTTTGACCCCCGGGCCTTCCACGCCCGATTCGACTATGGCCTCATCGTCGCCTGCAGCGAAAACGGCGTGATCGGGCGGGAGGGGGACCTGCCGTGGCACCTGCCTGCCGATCTGCGGCACTTCATGCGGTCAACCCGGGATTGTGCCGTTGTGATGGGCCGCCGGACCTATGAATCGCTCGATACCCCCCTGCCTCATCGCCTCAATATCGTGGTTTCGACGAGCATGGGGGAGGATCAGCCCGAGGGGGTCCGGGTCGCCAGGGATCTGGAGCAGGCCCTGGACATCGCCCGGGAGGCCCGGATGCAGGCCCCGATCTGGATCGCGGGGGGCGGGACTATCTATACACAGACCATGGATATGGCGGATCTGATCGTCCGGACGCTGGTCCATACCCGGTTGGAGGGCGATACCGGGTTTCCCGAGATCGACCCGGATTCCTGGGAGTTGGTCCGCAGCGAAGCCCACGAATCTGACGATCGGCATATATACGGGTTCGCGATCGAATGGTGGACACGGAAACAGGGTCGCGATCAGCGAATCACGCAGCCCGATGGACCGCGCGGGTAATTATCGGGACAGGGGTATTTTTACCTATGCCAAAGGCGGGTCGTACCGCCGATTGCTTGCCGGATCTTCACAAAAAAATACCTGAAAGACTCGGAGAATGGGCTTGCATCCAAACCCAAACCGGATACCATGGATGTGGGTCAGGAATGAAAATTCCATTTGTAAAGGTTCTCCCGGCGTTCTGTTCGGGGAACACATCACTGAGGAGAAAGAGAAATGAAGAGTACAATTGCACTCGCCGCAATCGCCGGCCTCGCAACCGCAGCGTCGGCTCAGGACTTCTTCCTGAGCATCGCAGACGCCCCCGCCACAGTTGACACCACCGCCGGTGATGTCACCTTCACCATCGATGTGTATGGCAGCGCTTCCGTCGGCACCCATGTGCTCGGCGGCTCGTACTTCCTGTCTTCGAACAGCGCGTTCGTGACCAACATGCAGTGGAGCAACCCCAGCTGGTCGTCGT
>JBBDKK010000184.1:4204-15659 GCA_040879395.1 Phycisphaerales bacterium | reverse complement strand
CAGGCCGCCAAGAAGGGCGCGATGGACGCCGCCGCCCGGCTCAGCGAAGAGATGGACGGCGTGCGCGTCGAGGTCCTCTGGCAGACCCCGACCCAGGAGGACGCCCAGGTCCAGGCGCAATATGTCGAGCAGCTCGTCGCCTCCGGGATCGACGGCATCGCCATCTCCTGCACCGATGCCAACCTGCTCACCAGCTCGCTGCGGGCCGCGGTCGATGCCGGCGTCGTGGTCGTGACCTTCGACTCCGATGCCCCCGAGTCCGGACGCATGGCCTACTACGGCGTGGACGACCGCGAAGCCGGCAGAGAGGTCATGCGCCAGCTCGCCGCGCACATGGGCGAAAGCGGCAAGGTCGCCGTGCTCACCGGCAATCCCGCGGCCTCCAACCTGCAGAAGCGCGTCGAGGGCGTGGTCGCACAGGCCGCCGAATACGAGGGCATCGGCGAGCCCTCCGTCTACTCCTTCACCCCCGAGACCGCCACCGAGGCCGCCGCCAAGATGCAGCAGGTCCAGTCCGCCAACCCCGACATCACCGGCTGGGCACTGGTCGGCGGCTGGCCGCTCTACACCGACAACGCCCTCGACGGCATCCACGAGAACACCATGATCGTCTCGATGGACCCCCTGCCGCTTCCGCTGGAGTATGTCCGCAAGGGCCAGGTCCAGGTGCTCGTCGGCCAGCCCTACTACGGCTGGGGCGAGAAATCCGTGGAGATGATCATCGACAAGCTCGAGTTCAACCGCGAGCCCGAATCCGAACTGATCTTCGCGGACTTCGACATCGTCACGCAAGAGAATGTCGAGGAGTACGCCGAGAACTGGAAGACCTGGCTGGGCGAAAACTAGCCCCCACGATCACCGCGCCCCGTGCGAGAGCCCGGGGCGTGCTTTGCATATGACCGCCACCCCCGACAACCCGCGACCGATCCTCACCGCCACGGGGATCAGCAAGGCCTTCGGGGCCACCCAGGCGCTCAGCGATGTCAGGGCATCCTTCCTCCCCGGCGAGGTCCACGCCCTCATGGGCGAAAACGGCGCGGGCAAGTCCACCCTGGGCAAGGTCATCGCCGGGCTCCATAAACAGGACACCGGCGAAGTAATGATCGACGGGCGCACGCTCGTCCCGGGCTCACTGGACGACGCCTTCGCCGCGGGCATCCGCATCGTCCACCAGGAACTGGCCCAGTGCCCCAACCTGTCGGTCGCCGAAAACCTCTGCCTACACGACATCCCCAAGCGCGGGCTGCGGGTCGATTTCGATGAGATGAACCGCCGCGCCGCCGCCCTCGTCCACCAGCTCGACCCAGACATCGATGTCACCAAACCCCTCGGACGCCTCTCACCCGGCCGCCGCCAGATCTGCCAGATCGCCGCCTCGCTCGACAAAGACAAACACGGCGACAACGCCGCCAAGGTCATCGTGTTCGATGAGCCCACCTCATCGCTCTCGCTGACCGAGGCATCCCGCCTCATGGAGATCACCCGCGAGCTAGCCGACCGCGGGCTGACGATCATCTATGTCTCCCACCGCATGAGCGAGATCTTCACCTGCTGCGACCGCGTGACCGTCCTCCGCGATGGCAGGTTCGTCGCCACCAGCATCGTCGCCGACATCGACGAGCCAACACTGGTCGAACAGATGATCGGGCGACGCATCGATGCGCCCAAAGCCAAAGGCGCAAAGCCCGGCGTCGGCGTCGAAACCCAGGTCCTGAAAGGTGAAGTTGAAAGCACCAACACAACGGACCCAGACTACGACGCCGCCCCGCGCCTCGTCCTGCGCGATGTCAGCTCCCCGGGCAAGCTGCAAAGCTGCTCGCTGGCCCTCTACCCCGGCGAGATCCTCGGCGTGGGCGGGCTCGTCGGGGCCGGACGCTCAGAACTCTTCGACGCCATCTTCGGCATCGACCCCCGTGTCAGCGGCTCGATCACCGTCGACGGAGAAGAGATCGCCGGCAAAGGAACGCGCGCCGCCATCGAGGCCGGCGTGGGGCTTGGTTATGTCCCCGAAGACCGCCGCAACCAGGGCCTCTTCTTCAACCTCGGCATCGACGAAAACATCCTCGCACCGATCATGACCGAGATCAGCGGCCCACTGGGAATCCGCCGCCTCGATGCCGAACTCGCCCGCGTCCGCTCGCGCGTCGAGAAGTTCCAGATCAAGACCGCCTCGATGCGGCAGACAAAGCCCGGGGAACTCTCCGGCGGCAACCAGCAAAAGCTCCTCATCGCCCGTTGGATGAGCGAGCGAACCAAGGTGCTCCTGCTCGACGAACCCACCCGCGGCATCGATGTCGGCACCAAGTCCGAGATCTACCGCCTGATCAACGAGGCCGCCGACCAGGGCCTGGCCATCCTGCTGGTTTCCTCGGAGATGCCCGAGCTGCTGGCCCTCTCCGACCGGATCCTGGTGATGGGCGAGGGCGTCATCAAGGGCGAACTTACCGGCGATCAGATGACGCAGAAGAACATCCTGACGCTGGCGACCAACGAGGAACGAACGCCCGCCGCGGTCTCCTGATCACTCGATCACCCGCAGCGTGACCCCCCGCTGTGGCGCTTCCATCCCACCCTCCTGCTCGATCACTTCGACCTCGACCACGCCGCCGATCCGCCGGGCCTTGAATGTGGTTTTGAGGTACTCGCCGAGCATGTACCCCATCCCCTCGCCCGCGTCCTCGTAGAGCGTGCCCACCGCCTCGCCCTTGGCATCCAGGTGCACCAGCAGCGTGATCTCGTCGCGCTGGTCCGGGCGGTCGCCGAAGTGCTGCGTCACCGGGGCGGTCACGATGATCGAGCCGGGCCTGATGTACAGGTCCGGCTGGTGCGGGTCCTTGGAATCGCGCCCGCCGTCGAAGCTCTCAAAGTCGAACCTGGCCCACGCCACGCCGTCGATCGGCTTGGGCAGCACGGCAACGCGATCCGCCTCCGGTGTGACCTTGGCAGAGACCAGCAGCGCATCGCCCAGCAGGAACGAATCGTCCTCGCTCCGCAGCGCCGGATCGCTCGGGTCCGCGAAGAAGGTCGGCGCGGCGATCGGCGAACCATCAACGGACGCCTGATGGAACAGCGTGTAGATGTACGGCATCAGCCGGTAGCGGCGTTCCAGCGCCCGCCGGCTGGTCGCCTCGATCTCCGGACCGAACGACCACGGCTCCTTATCGATGTTACCCTTGGCCGTGTGCCCGCGGGCGAAAGGAAAGAGCGTCCCAAAGCCCATCCACCGACCGAAGAGTTCGCCATCGCCGTTGTACGCGAAGCCGCCGATGTCGGGCCCGGCGAACGGCTGGCCGGACAGAGCCAGGTTCACCGTCATCGGGATCGACATGTCCAGGTGCTCCCAGTTGGCCGAGTTGTCGCCCGTCCAGGTCGCGCCGTAGCGGTGTCCGCCCAGGAAGTTGGCCCGCGAGAGCACGAAGGGCCGCTTGCCCGGATTGGCGGCCATGACACCCTCGCGGGTGGCGCGGATCATCTGCATGCCGTAGACATTGTGGTAGCGGGCGTGGTCGTCCTTGCCGCCCAGTTCCGGGTCGGCATCGTGGATGTTGTCCTCGGGCATGGTCTTGGTCTCGACATTGAACACCGCCGGCTCGTTCATATCGTTCCACACGCCGTCGATCTCGTAGGCCATGAAGTCTTCATAGAGCCCCGCCCACCACTGGCGGACATCCTCGTTCATGTAGTCCGGGAAGACACATACCCCCGGCCACACCTCGCCCGTGTAGGTCTCACCCGCAGCGTTCTTCACCCATACATCGTGCTCGGTGCCTGAGTCGTAAACGAAGTACCCCTCCTCCTTCTTCACGCCAGGATCGATCATCCAGACATTGGAGAAGCCGATCGAATCGAGGTACCGGTTGAGTTCCTTGGGATCGGGGAACTGCTCATCGTCGAAGGTGAAGACGCGGTAGCCGTCCATGTAGTCGATGTCCATCCAGATGACATCCGCCGGCAGATTCCGCTCGCGGAAGCCGTCGGCGATCTCGCGGACGCGCTCGTCGGGGTTGTACGAATAGCGGCACTGGTGGTACCCCACCGCCCAGCGCGGCGGCATCGCGATCGTGCCCGTCAGCTCTGCCAGACCCCGCATCACCGCCTGCGGCGACTCGCGATCGATGACGACCACCGGGAACGCGCCCCCCACCGCCCGGAAGGTGATCCCGCCGCGGAGGTCAATCTCGCAGCGTTCGGTCGTGTCGGCCAGCACCCCGAAGGCCGTCCCGTCCTCGCGCACCGCCAGCACCCACGGCTGGGAGGTATACAGGTTCTCGGCATCGAGCCCGTACCCGAACGCATCGAAGTTCCAGGTCTCGGTCACGAACCCGTTGCGCATCAGCGGCCCAGCGACCTGCCCGGTGCCGTAGAGACTCGTCCCCGGCTCGATCTCGATCGAGGCGACGGACCGGCCCTCTTCGCTGGTTGAAAACTCCGGCGCCAAGGGATGGGTGCCCGGATCGATGTCGCCGATGGACTCGAACTGCCGCACCATCGCGATCGAGGGGCGGCGCTCATCCCGGGCCTGTTCGGAGGCGTCAAAGCGGACAATCCCCTCCCCGATGACCTCGGCGACCTGGCCGAGGGTGAGCGACGGGAACGCCATGATGAGGGCACAGCAGAAGACGAGCCGCGGTATCCGGTGTGTTCGCATGTTCAACTCCCCGCGTGACGCTCTGACTGGGCCGCATAGCCCCGATCACGAAAGACACGCCTGATTCTTTTAGGACCATACCGAAATATGCCCCAAATATGCCTGTTTTCAGTCATTATCCCACGAAAGCGTGTTCACAATTCACGGATAATAGGCGATAATCAGGGGCAAAGCATTCGCATTGAAACTCGCCCCCCCCGCGGCCCACCCGGAACACCAGCATGAAAATCAGCATCCTCAGTATCCGTTTCCCCTCATCCCTGGCCCTCGCCGCGGCCCTGGTGCTCGGTATCGCCGGGACCGATGCCCGGGCGCAGGTCAAGCAGAACTACCTCCAGTGGTTCGAGACCGAATGGGATGATATCGAGCGGCGGGTGCCGGATTTCTTCCTGGCCGGGTACGACGCGGTCTGGCTGCCGCCGGTTTCCAAGGCGTCCTTCCACAGCCCCGGCTACGACCCGTTTAACCGGTTCGATGTCGGCCAGCCCCCGCTGCTGACTTTTTCCTCCTCGCGTGACCGGACAAGCTACGGAACGGAGATGACCTTCCGGGCGATGATCCAGGAGATCCAGCGTTCCGGCGGCGAGGTCTATATCGATGCGATCTTCAACCACAACGGGGGACGCACCGAATCCGATGCGTTCCTGGCCCAGGGCGGCTACCCGGGTTTCTGGATCCCGCGTGAGGACCCGCCCCGGGACAAGCAGCCGACCGACGACTGGGGCGATTTCCACAACGGGATCGCCTCGGGCTATTTCCAGTCAGAGAACCCCGGCGGCCCGCGTTACGACCTGCACCGCGGCGACCTGGTCGCGCTGGTGGACATCGCGCAGGAGAGCACCAACGAGTTCATCCGCCAGCCGGTGGAAGAGGGCAACCCCCAGAACATCCCCGCGGGCACGGTCTGGAACCGGCCCGACGCGGACAACGCGCGATTCTATCCGGACGAGGGGCTCTCGCCGGACATCTTTGTCAACCCGGGAACTTCCCGCAACCCCGGGGCCCAGTCATTCACGCGCTTCCCGTACAACACCACCGACCCGATGGCCGGGGACCCGATCGCGGACAACGCGACAGGGTCGCTGATGCGTTGGGCGCAGTGGATGGTCGAGGTGCAGGGAGTCGACGGCTTCCGGCTCGACGCGAGCAAGCACATCCCCTCGTGGTTCTGGGATGGCTTCTTCGACAGCGCGATCCACAAATCCCGTGTGTCCCCGGCGACGGGCAACAAGGTGACGCCGTTCACTTTTGGTGAGAATGTGACGGGCAACTTCGATATGCTCAGCAACTACATCCGCAAAGATTCCTTCGCCAACCGCGATGCGCTGGACCTGCAGGGCGCGGCCCGGCTGCGGGACCTGTTGGGCGGCGGCGGGCTGGGCTCGTGGGCGGACATCAACGGCAACGCCGACTCGGGGCACCTGGACTTCGCCGACGACGGGATCATCAACGGCTCGATGGGCGTGAACCATGTGTTCTCTCACGACAACGGGACGACCGGCAGCGGCAACTCGATGCCCGGCTTCCCCAGCGCCCGCCAGCAGGGCTACCCGATGATGGCCTACATGCTCATGCGCCCCGGGCGGACGATCGTCTACCACAACGGGCGGCAGATCCCCCGCTCCTCGGGCTTCTACCCCCGCGAGGGCCACCCGGCCGCGCTGGGATGGGACCCGGTCACGCAGGAACTGGATGACACCATCACCTCGCTGGTGCGTCTGCGCGGGCAGGTGGCCTACGGGCAGTACTTCCAGCTCAACGGCAATCTGAGCGATGTGTTGGTATTTGAGCGGGCGTTCAACAACCGGGCCAACTGCCTTGTGGCGGTCAACGACCGCTTCGATGCCGGCACACAGAGCGTGACGGTCAGCACGCGTTACCCGCAAGGCACGCGGCTGCACGAGATGACGGGCAACGCCGCCGACCCGGTGGTCGACCCGGGCAACGCGATCCCCGAAACGATCATCGTGGGGCCGAGCGGATCGGTGACGCTGACGGTGCCCAACAACAGGACGGGCACCACCGAGCACGGCAAGGGCTATGTGGTCTACGCCGAGGCGCTGCCCGAGGCGGAGGTCACCTTTATCGGTGCCGACGGGACGATCGACCCGGATCCGGCGAACTTCCCCGACTTCCTCCAGCGGCTCAACGAGGCGACGGTCATCAACGACGACTCGTTCGAGATCCGCGTGCAGACGGCCGCGGGTGACCCTGATGACCCAAACACCGATGATAATGCGTTGTTCGCATTCGACCAGCGGAATGAGGATTACAACGGCAATGGTGCGCCAGACATCTCGACCACCGCCTCGGTGATCGGCGGCTACGAGAACTTCCTGACACTCAATGCGCCGATGTATGATTCGGGCAACTCATTCGGGCTCTATCGGCAGCAGATCGACGCCACGCAGATGGAGGAGGGATACCACTACCTGAGCGTGATCGTGTTCCGCCACCGCGACCCGGGGACGACGCCGATCTTCCGCGAGGTCCGCAAGGTGGTGTACATCGACCGCGAGCCGCCGGCGATCGAGCTGGCCCAGGCGGGCATGGTCTTTGAGGACGATCGTCCGGAGTTCACGGTCAACCTGCTGGACCGCACGGCCAAGGAAGTGTACATGTTCCTGAACCTGGGGGCGGGCGAGGACCCGCTGACGATGCTCGATTCATCGAGCCAGGTGATCCCCTACGACCGGTTCACCTACATCAAGCTCCTCGACGATGCGTTGGAGCCGGGTGAGAACACGGTGACGGTGGTGGCGATCGAGGATTCGGGGAACACGAATGTGCTGACCGAGACGGTGACGCTGGGGGCGGCCTGCCCCGCGGACTTCACCGGCGACGGCGTGCTGAACTTCTTCGATATCAGTGGCTTCCTCGGTGCTTTCTCGTCGGGCGACCCGGATGCCGATTTCAACGGCGACGGGCAGTTTAACTTCTTCGATATCTCCGGGTTCCTCTCGGCGTTCAGCGCGGGGTGCCCGTGATGGCGGGGCTCAGTAGACGCCCTCTTCGCCGCCGGTGATCTGCTCGGGTTTGGTCTTGATAAGGCCGAACCAGATGAGATAGAAGACCGGCAGGCCGATGCCGAAGACGAGCAGCACGATCAGGCCGAAGATCTGACCGGCGGCGGCGCCTGCATTGCTTGGGTCCATGCCCTGTGCCATCTGGTTGTCTGGGAAGTCTCTGGCCCACTGGGCGTTGAGTTCCGCTTTCTCCATCTGGTTCAGGTAGCTCCAGATGCTCATGGGGATGCTCAGGAGCGCGTATACGATGTGCATGACGCGGGTGACTGGGCGGTGGGCGACGGCCGTGATGCCGGCGAAGAGAAGCAGCAGCGCGAGCACCACGCTTAAGCCCATGATGATGTAGTCGGCGGCGGTGGGCACCATGCCGTAAGGAACGGGGTCGCCTTCAAGGGCTCCCTCCATGAACTTGGAGGCCAGAGGTGTGGCGACCAGGCCAAGCCCGCCGCAGACGAGGCCGAGACTTCCAAGGACGATGCTGATGATCCCGATGACCTTGGGCCACTTGGGGCGGGCGATGGTATCGGCCCGCTCCCATTCTTCGATCGGCTCGGTCTCGTGCGTCTGGTGGTCTTCGTTCATGGATACCCCTGTACGTGTCTGCCGAGTTTATCAGGTTCTCATACCCGCTGCAAGAAGCGGATATCGTTCTCGAAGAGCATCCGGATGTCGGGGATGCCGTATTTGCCCATTGCGATGCGTTCGATGCCGAATCCGAATGCGAAGCCGGTCCATTCTTCGGGGTCGACGCCGCAGGATTTCAGGACATTGGGGTCGACCATGCCGCAGCCGCCGAGTTCGATCCAGCTCGGTTGCGAGCCGGGCTTGAGTGCGATCATCATGTCGAACTCCGCGCTAGGTTCGGTGAAGGGGAAGAAGCTGGGCCGCAGGCGGACATCGGCGTCCTCGCCGAAGTAGGCGCGGGCGAACTGCAGGAGGGTGCTCATCAGGTCGGACATGGAGACGCCGCGATCGATGTAGAGCCCTTCGATCTGGTGGAACATGAAGCTGTGGGTGGCGTCGACGGTGTCGGGGCGGTAGACGCGGCCCGGGGAGACAATCTTGATCGGCGGCCCCCACCCCTTGGCGACGGCGTCCTCCATCGTGCGGATCTGGACGGTGGAGGTCTGGCTCCGGAGCATCCGCGGCGTGGCGACCTCGTTGGGATCGTCGACATAGAAGTTGTCGATGGGGTCGCGGGCGGGGTGGGCATCGGGGATGTTGAGCTTGGCGAAGTTGTGCTCGTCGTCCTCAAGTTCCGGGCCCTGGGCGACCTCGAAGCCGAGGCGTGCGAAGATCTCGACGAGTTCGGCACGGACGCGGGTGATGATGTGTTCCTTGCCAAGGGTGCGGGTGTCGATCAGGCCCGGTTCGGTGAGGTCGAGCATCGGGCCCACTGCTTTGGCGGAGCCGGAAGTCCTGAGGGATTGCTGCTTGGCCTTGAAGCCGGATTCGAGGGCGGATTTCACCTCGTTGAGGCGTTTGCCGACGGCGGCCTTCTGGTCCGCGTGGACATCCTTCATCATGGGCATGACCGAGCGGATCCTGCCCTTGGTGCCGATGTACTCGATCCGCCATTGCTCCAGGGCGTCGGCGTCGTCCACGGATTCCAGGGAGGCCAGGGCGACGGATTCGATGTCGTTGAGAGCGTCAAGCATGGTCGATCATAGTTCCCGGGGATGTTTTGTGCGTGCGGTTTGCCCATGAAAAAACCCCGCGTGGAGCGGGGTCTGTGTGTGATCGCGGTTCTGGCTTATTCGTCGCCCTTGGATTCCTCGCCGCCGTTGTCGGCGGGTGCATCGTCGGCCGTGGCCGCGGGGGCTGAGGCCTTTGCGGTTTCCTTGCCCGAATCCTTGCGGAGCTTGGCGGCGAAGGCGGTGCGCTTGTCGGCCTGTCGGCGGCGTCCGGATGGGTGGCCGCCGATCTCGGGGCCCTCCTCGTTGCCGACGAACTGGATGACACAGAGTTCGGCGGCGTCGCCGAGGCGGTGGCGGCCGAGCATGACGATCCGGGTGTATCCGCCGGCGCGGTCCTCGAAGCGGGGCGCGACATTCTCGAAGATGTGGCGCACGAGCTTGGGGGCCTTGCGCAGCTCGCCGTAGCGGTTGCGCTCGATCTCTTCGACATCGGGGATGTCGAAGAAGCCCTCGACGAACTCGCGCTGCTCCTCGACGGCCTCGCGCTGTTCCTCGGTCGCGTTCTTGGCGATATAGGACCAAGCGAAGGCGTTGCGGTCGCGCCCGAGCATTGAGATCACCTGGCGGCGTGCGTGGAGGTCTCCGCGCTTGGCCTTGGTGATGATCTTCTCGACGAAGGGCTTGAGGGCCTTGGCCTTGGGCACGGTCGTGGTGATCTGGCCGTGCTCGAAGAGACTGGCGGCCATGTTGCGGAGCATGGCTTCGCGGTGTGCCGTGGTTCTTCCCAACTTAAAGCCGGCTTTGCGATGTCGCATGGCCTTGTTCCTTCACTTCGGGACGCCTGTTTGGCGTCGAGGGGTTCTGCTTCTGGGGTGCTTTGATTGCTCTGGTTCCCCGGTTAACTCACTCCGGCGGCGTTGTACCCCTCGGGGAGTTCGATGCCGAGATCGAGGTCGATGTCCTGAAGCTTTCGCTTCACTTCACGCAGCGAGGTGCGGCCGAACGAGCGGAGCTTGAGGAGTTCCGATTCGGACTTGGTAACCAGCTGCGCGACGGTGTCGATGCGTGCCGATTCGAGGCAGTTGCTCGCGCGGACCGAGAGGTCGAGCTGCTCGATGGGCATGTTGAGCTTGCGGATCAGCTCCTCGTCGACCCCGGCGGCGGCCGCCGCGTTCTCCGAGACTCTTTCCTCGCCGAGGTTGAAGTACTGGATGAATGGGTTGAGGTGCTTGCGCATGATCTTGGACGCCTCGACCATGGCCATCTCTGGTGAGGTGGTGCCGTCGGTCCAGATCTCGAGGGTGAGCTTGTCGTAGTTGGTCTTCATGCCCACGCGGGTGTTCTCGACATGGTACCGCACGCGCTGGACGGGGGAGTAGATCGCGTCGACGGGGATGACGCCGATCTCCTGGTCCTCGTTGCGGCCGTACTGCTCGGAGGCGGGGACATAGCCGCGGCCCTTGCCGACATGGATCTCCATCTCGAAGGGGATCTCCTCGGTCAGCGTGGCGATGACCAGATCCTTGTTGACGATGGTGATGTTGGTGTCGGCCTCGATCAGGTCGGCGGTGACTTCGCCGGGGCCCTGGGCGGCGAGCTTCATCACGCGGGGCTCGTCGCCCTCGAGCTTGACGATGAGGTTCTTGATGTTGAGGACGATGTCGGTGGTGTCTTCCAGCACGCCTGGCATGCTGGTGAACTCGTGCTCGACGCCCTTGATCTTGATGGCGGTGACCGATGCGCCCTCGAGCGAGGAGAGCAGGATCCGCCGCAGGGAGTTTCCGATGGTGGTGCCCATGCCGCGTTCGAAGGGCTCAACGGTAAAACGGCCGAAGGTGTCTTCGGTGAACTTGGGATCGGCAACGACCTTGGTCGGCAACTCTAAACCACGCCAGCGTACGCGCATGATCAGTACTCCTCAGCAAGTGGCCCATGGGGCCAGGTTTTCATCGTGTTCGCCTTCTCCGGCTCACAGGTGCATCGCCCTTGCTGTCGGCGATGCCCTTTCTTTCCGGGGAGGCACGGGTGATCTTTTGCCCGGCGCGGGGCCGGGGCACGAAAGCGCCCGTTGGCCGGTGGGCCGACGGGCGTGGTGTTCTATCAGACGCGGCGCTTCTTGGGGGGGCGGCAGCCGTTGTGTGGGC
>JBBDKK010000184.1:0-4194 GCA_040879395.1 Phycisphaerales bacterium | reverse complement strand
CCAGGCCAGAGACGGCGTTCTCGCGGCCTGCGCCGGCGCCGGTGATCTTGACCTCAATCTCGTTCATCCCCATCTTGCGGACCTTCTGGCCGCACTGCTCACCGGCGCGGGTGGCGGCGAATGGCGTGGACTTGCGTGCGCCCTTGAAGCCGATGGTGCCGGCCGAGTCCCAGGCGAGCGATTCGCCGTTGGTGTCGGTGACGGTGATGATGGTGTTGTTGTGGGTGGCTTTGATATGCGCCACGCCGCGGACGACACCCTTGCGTACTTTCTTTGCTTTCTTCGCCATTGAATCTCGCTCCTGGCGGTTCCACTTCCCCTCGCGACCTGCGGCGGGCTGGAACCTTGCGATGTGTGAGTCTGGTTTGTTGTGCCTGGCCGGCCGTGACAGGTCATGACCGGGTACGCACCGGGTTTAGCCCTTGACGCCCTTCTTGCCGGCCACGGTCTTCTTGGGTCCCTTGCGGGTGCGTGCGTTGCAGCGGGTGCGCTGGCCGCGGGTCGGGAGCCCCGAGCGGTGGCGGTCGCCGCGGTACGAGCGGATCTCGCGGAGTCGCTGGATGTTCTGTTGGACCTGGCGGCGGAGGGCACCCTCGACGAGGAAGCCGCCGTCGATGATGGTGTTCAGCTGCGAGACATCGGTTTCGCTCAGCTCGCCTGCGCGGCTGTCGGGGTTGATGTTCGCCTCAGCGAGGATGTCCGCGGCGTACTTGGGACCGATCCCATGGATGTACTGCAGCGAGTAGTAGATCTTCTTACGATCGGGGATGTCAACACCTGCGATACGGGGCACTGGGTCGCTCCTGTCACCGGCTCTGGCCGGGTTTTATCTTTGATCGCGCCCTTTGTTGGCGCTTCACGGTTTGCGTTGTTCGCGCACGGGTCGTTGGTGTGCGGGATGAGTGCTGCTCAATCAGCCCTGGCGCTGCTTGAAACGGGGGGTCTTCTTGTTGATGACATAGACCTTGCCCTTGCGGCGCACGATCTGGCAGTCCTTCGAACGGCGTTTTACGCTGGATTGAACCTTCATCACAGTTCTCCTGCCGCCGGCGGCGGTCACACACGGGCCCGGGGGCCCCGGTCGGTCATCGTTATCATCCCTTTTTGCCAGCTGTTGGCGGGCTGGGAGGGGCATAGATGGTAGGCGGGTACTTGAGCCGAATCCTGTTTTTCCCTGTTCTGAAGCGCCTCATGGCGTAGTTTTTGGATGAAATTTCGTCGGGATGGTGCGGAAAATCGTCCTTCTTTGTCCGGTGCCTGGGCGGCGTCAGCCCTCTCCGGGTGTGCCGAGGAACCCTTCGTAGTTCCGCATGAGCAGGTGGGCCTCGACGCGCTGGAGGAAATCGAGCGCGACGGAGACCACGATGAGCAGACCGGTGCCGCCGAGGAACTGGGAGACGGAGAACTCGATGCCGAGTTCGGAGCTGGCGACCATCGGGAGCACGGCGATCACCGAGAGGAATGCGGCCCCGACATAGGTGATCCGTTCCATGACGGCCTCGAGGTATTCCGCGGTCCGCGGGCCCGGGCGCAGGCCGGGGATGAATGATCCGTGGTCGCGGAGCTGCTTGCTCATTTCTTCGGGGTTGAACTGGACGGTGATCCAGAAGTAGCTGAAGAAGTAGACCATCAGGATATAGAGGATCAGGTAGGGGAACTGGCCGGTCTGGAAGGCCGAGCTGAACCAGGTGATCATGTCGTAATACCAACCGGCGTTGTTGCCCGAGGCCTGGGCGGAGTCGGCGAGGAAGCTGAAGATCACGGATGGGAAGATCATCAGCGAGCTGGCGAAGATGATGGGCATGACGCCGCCGTGGTTCACTCGCAGGGGGAGGTAGCTTTTCTGGCCGCCGAAGGTCCGTTTGCCCCGCGAATGCTTGGCCTGCTGGACGGGGACGCGGCGCTGGGCGACGGTGAGCAGGACGGAGCCGGCGACGACCATGATGAAGAGGGCGACGAGGACGATCAGGCCCATCCAGCCCATTTTGTTGGGATCGGCGGGATCGAAGCCGTTGTAGAGACTGATCATGGCCCCGGGCATGCCGGTGAGGATGCCGGCCATAATGATCAGCGAGACGCCGTTGCCGATGCCGAAACGGTCGATCTGTTCGCCCAACCACATGAGGAAGATGGTGCCGGCGGTCAGGGCGATGATGGCCATGAGCCACCAGAGCGGGTTGCTGGACCACTGGGGGTAGACAAGGCCGGACTTGGCGATGAATGAGAGCCAGCCGACCGCCTGGACAATGCAGAGGCCGACGGTGGCGTAGCGGGTCCATTCCTGGATCTTGGCGTAGCCGGTGGGACCCTCTTCCTTGAGCTTCTTGAGCTGGGGGGAGACGGACTGGAAGAGCTGGAAGATAATGGCGGCCGTAATGTAGGGCATGATGCCCAGGCCGAAGATGGTTGATTGGCCGAACGAGCCGCCGGAGAAGATGGCGACATACTGCATGACCTTGCCCGCGGCGCCGCCGGCGGCGGCCTGGGCCTCGAAGTACTGGGTCAGCGCGCTCTGGTCGACGCCGGGGACCGGGATCCAGAAACCGATGCGGTAGACCGCGAGCATCCCGATGGTGAACAGGATCTTGTTGCGGAGTTCATCGATCCGGAACACATTGATGATTGTTTTGAACAGCATCTCGTCGTCGCTCCGTGTGAGTCAGCGTCGTGTGCCCCGGGTCTTGGCCGCCCCGGACGCTCCGATCAGAAGGGATGACCGGGAGAGAGAGTCCGACCGGGAAAAACAAGACACCGTGACCGATAGCTTGCCCGGGATGATCGTACCCCGTCACAAAGCGATCGGTCACGGCGTCTTGGATCACTGAACATACTTCTCGGTGCCCGCTTTCCGGGGCCCACTTCCTGCGGCCCCGTTGCCCAGCCCGCTCTCAGCTCTTCTTGAGGACTTCGCCGCGTGCGAATGCCTCGGAGCGCTTGCGGTGCCACTCCTGGTTCTTGAGCTTCTTGGTCAGGTTGGTGGGTGTTCGGTTGTCGGATTCGCGGTCGATCCCCCGCACGCGGTCGCGGCGTGTGCCGGTCTCGGTGACGCTGCCGCCGGCATCGGTGACCAGCTTGCGGACCGAATCGGTGACGCGGTTGGCGTTGATGTTGAGCTTGACGGAGAGTTTTTCCACGCCCTCGCCCAGGCCGCCGAGGATCTTGAGATCGCGCGAGGTGTCACGCACCAGGCCCGCCTTGATGAGGGTCTCGTGGTTGACATCGCCGCCGTTCTTGAAGTTCTCGTGCGCGGTGATGGCGCCGAGGTTGACGATCCAGAACTGCGTCTTGAACTTGGCGTTGGTGAAGCCGAACTTGGGCATGCGCCGGAAGAACGGCATCTGGCCGCCCTCGAACTGGTAGAGCTTGGAGTAGCCCTGGCGCGAACCGGCACCCTTCATACCGCGACCGGCGGTCTTGCCGTTGCCGGAGCCGACGCCTCGGCCGATGCGTTTGCGCTGCTTGTACTTGCCCGCCATCGCGGTGACTTCGTGGATCATCATGGCCGGTTACTCCCGGGGAATGGGTGTCTTGTCTTCTGTGTCTTCTGTGTGTCTTGCCGTCGGGTCAGCTCAATGTGTTCAGCTGGCCGAATCCGCGGGTGTTTCCGCGGGCTTGGATTCCGACTTCTCTGCGGGTGCCGGTTCAGGCCTCTGGGGTGCGCCGCCGCGTCCGCCGCGGCCACCACCACCGCCGCCGCCACGACCGCCACGACCGCCACGGCCGCCGCCGCCGCGTCCGCGGTCCTGGCCGACGGTGTTGACAGGTGCCGCCATCCGCTCGGCGTTCTCTTTCATCACGGGCATGAAGCGGCTGCCGCGTTCGATGCGTTCTTCGATGTCGGAGGTGGTGATCTCAACGCCGCGGAGTTCGGCGATGTTCTCGCGTGTGCGGAGCTGGCCCAGCCCGTCGAGCACCGCCTTGACGGTGTTGAGCTTGCTGGTGGAGCCGGTGCACTTGGTGAGGCAGTCGGTGATGCCGGCCATCTCGAGGACCGCGCGGACGGTGCCGCCGGCAACGACGCCGGTACCGGGCGAGGCGGGCATGAGCCGGACCTTGCTGGCGCAGGCGCGTCCCTCGATCTCGTGGGGCAGGGTGGTGCCGGCCATGGGGACCTTGGTGAGCTTGCGGCGGGCCTCCTTCTGGGCCTACTCGATCGCCGTCGGGACCTCGGTTGACATGGCGTAGCCATAGCCG
>JBBDKK010000183.1:0-16245 GCA_040879395.1 Phycisphaerales bacterium | reverse complement strand
GTTCCTCTTCACTCCCCCCGCCCCAACCAACCCGGCCCCCGCACCCCACGGCATACAATCTCAAGATGACCGATCCCGCTCCCCATACGACCGACGCCGAGACCGCCCCCGCCGTCATCGGCTGGCGCGAGCGGGTGGACCTCCCCGAATGGGGGCTCAAACGGGTCCGGGCCAAGATCGACACCGGCGCCCGCACCAGCGCGATCGATGTCTCGGAGATCGAAGAACTCGACGACGGACGCATCCGGTTCCGCGTCGTCTACCACCACGAGCCCGAGCGCGTGACCAAGTGGATCTACGCCAGACAGCTCCGCACCAGCACCGTCCGCCCGAGCCACGGCACCCCGCACACCCGCCATGTGTGCCTCACGCCGGTCCGGATCGGCAAGATCGAGCGGGAGATCGAGATCAGTCTGGTGAGCCGACGCGGGATGCTCTGCCGCATGCTCCTGGGGCGGCGTTCGCTCGATGGGCTGCTGGTGGACCCGCACAACAAATATCTCCTGACGCCCCGCAAGCGGCCCAGGCCCGAAGGTGAGGCGACATGAAACTCGGCGTACTATCCGCGGCTCCCAACAGCTACAGCACTTCCCGACTCCGCGAAGCGGGCGAAGGACGCGGCCACAAAATCAAGGTGCTCAACACCCTGCGATTCTCCATCGACCTCGAGGGCGGGCTGCCTTCGCTGTATTTCCGCTCCAAGCACCTGAGCGATTACGATGCCATCCTGCCCCGCGTGGGCGCGTCGATAACCTACTTCGGCACGGCGGTCGTACGCCAGTTCGAGCAGATGGAGGTCTACACGCCCAACACCGCCGGCGGCATCGTCAACTCCCGCGACAAGCTGCGATCGCTGCAGATCCTCTCGCGCCACAGCATCGGCATACCACACACGACCTTCGTCCGCGACCGCGCCGATGTGCTCCCCGCGATCGAGCGGATCGGCGGGGCCCCGGTCATCATCAAGATCCTCGAGGGCACCCAGGGCGTGGGCGTGATCCTGGCCGACAGCACCAAGGTCGCCGAGGCCATCATCGAGACCCTCCAGACCGCCAAGCAGAATGTGCTCATCCAGGAGTTCATCCGCGAGAGCAAGGGAACCGACATCCGGGCCTTCGTGGTGGGCGACACGGTCGTGGCGGCGATGCGCCGCCGGGCCAAGGGCGACGAGTTCCGCTCCAATGTCCACCGCGGCGGCAGCGCCGAGCCGATCAAGCTCGACGCCGAGACGCGGGAGGTGGCGGTGCGGGCGGCGCAGATCATGGGCCTGCGGGTGGCGGGGGTGGATATCCTCGAATCCAACGATGGGCCGCTGATCATGGAGGTCAACTCCTCGCCGGGCCTTGAGGGGATCGAATCCGCCACGGGCCTGGATGTGGCGGGGACGATCATCGACTTCATCGCCAACCAGGTCGATTTCCCCGAGATCGATCTGCGCCAGCGGCTGACCGTGTCCAAGGGCTTCGGTGTGGCGGATATCTACATCCCCGAGGGCTCGGAGATGGTGGGTCGCACGATCAGCGAGTCGGGGCTCAAGGAGCGGGAGCTGACGGTGTTGAACCTGCACCGCGGGACCTCGGTGATCTCCAACCCCCGCGGGTCGCGGACGATCGAGGCCGGCGACAAGCTGCTGTGCTACGGCGAGCTGGACATGATGCGGGATCTGATCCCGGCCAAGCAGCGCAAACGCCGCAAGCTCAAGGCCCGCAAGCTCGAACACCATCCCGCAGAGCACACCACCGATTGAACCGGCGTGGCCCAGCGGCCCAGGCCGGAGCGTACCCACCGGAGAGCGACCAGTCATGACCACCAAACCCGCGCCCGATCAGTGGCTCGCCTACGGCCAGGAGCCCGGCACCCAGGCGACCTACCCCCTGTCGATCACCCAGAACTATTCGGGAAGCGATGTGTGGATCCCGATCACGGTGTGGAAGGGGAAGAAGCCCGGGCCGACCGTGTGCGTGTGCGCGGCGGTCCACGGCGACGAGATCAACGGCACGGGGACGATCCGCAACATCGTCCGCGAGCAGCCCTTCGAGATCGAGGCGGGGTCGCTGGTGCTGGTGCCGGTGGTGAACATTCTGGGTTTCGAGCGGCACTCGCGGTACATGCCCGACCGGCGGGACCTGAACCGCTCGTTCCCGGGCACGCAGCTGGGAAGTCTGTCGAGCCGCATCGCCCACTCGTTCTTCACCAGCGTGATCGCGCACTGCGACTACTGCATCGACCTGCACACGGCGGCCCTGCGCCGGACCAACTTCCCCAATGTGCGTGCCGATCTGAGCGACCCGGAGATCCGTGAGTTCGCGCGGGCGTTCGGGTCGGTGCTGATGATCTCGGGCAAGGGTCCCCGCGGCTCGCTGCGCCGGGCGGCGTGCGCGATGGGCTGCAAGACCTTCATCCTTGAGGCCGGGGAGGTCTGGAAGGTCGAGCCGGGCGTGGTGGGCTACGCGACGCGCGGGATCGCCAGCTGCCTGCGCTACCTGGGCATGATCGAGGGGACGCCCTACAAGCCCGCTTACCGCTACGAGACCGATTCCACCAAGTGGCTCCGCGCGACCTACGGCGGGTTTCTTGAGTTCCACATCGCCCCGGGCGAGATCATCCACGAGGGCGACGCCATCGCCACCAACACCGGGCTGGCCGGCGATGAGGAGCACCTGATCCGCGCGCCGCGAGACGCGATCGTCCTGGGCATGACCACCATGCCCAGCGTGGCTCCGGGCGATCCGATCTGCCACCTGACCTTCCCCAAGAAGCGTTCGCTGACGATGATCAAGGAGGCCATGGAGCAGATCGGCGACGACTCGATGCACCACCGCCTGCGCGAGGACCTGGCGCGCAACCTGCATGTGATCGATCACGAGGAGGCCGCCGTCGTCACGAATGATGACGACGGATCGGCGTCCGGCGCGGGGGGGTGAATAGAGCTGAATCGTTGGGGCCCCTGCGGCTACATCAATAGGGTAATCACGGGAGATTAGTTTCCATGGATTATATAATTGGTGTATTTCAGGCAGTGGCTATCTATATTGCATATTTAGTGGTTTGTCCGCTGGTTTATTATGCAATAAGATACGCGATCGGTTCTCAGTCGGAACACCGCAATCGAGCGGTCGTTGCGGTTTCGGCCATGCTGTGCGGGCTGGCGTGTCTGTTTGCTTTCTCGTATCTTGCTTCCGTTGCCTCGTCCGATGAGGTCACGCCCGAGATGGCTTTGGTGCGATATGTCTTTGCGGTATCATATGTTGTGTTCGCCAATGTCGCTATGGTGTATACTTATCTAGTTGGACAAAGAATTCTAAAGGTGTCCATGCCTAAAAAATATATAATTGTAATAATTATATATAATATTTTAGTAGTGTTCGCCAACTGGCTTGTATTCTGGGGCAGACTAAATTTCTCCGATGGTGATCGGTTGTTCTGATTCGATGCGGTCACGGGCAGCCGTTGGTGAAGGTGCTCAGGAAGCTGCTGACATCAAAGAAGTTGTACACGCCGTCATCGTTGATATCCGCGGCGGGCTCCTGGGCGTTGAATGCGCTGAGGAAGGCCGAGAGGTCGAAGAAGTTGAGTTCGCCGAAGGGCTCGGCCAGGTCGGCCTGGTTGCAGGGGCCGCCGGGGGCTTCGGGGCCGACATAGATGTTGTCGATGTGGAACGCGCCGGCGGTGGTGGAGGTGAGGCGGATCTTCATGTCGTCGAGGGCCCATCCGTTGAAAGGGATGTCCAGGGCGATCTGCTGCGGGTCCGTATCGAGGTCGGCCGCGTCGATGACCTCCAGCACTTCCCACAGGCCGCCGATGTTGAAGAACTCGACGGCGAGGGTGTCCCCGGCCATCGCCTGGGTATCGGTCCAGGCGTCGAAGCGGATGAATGAGGGGACGAATCCGAACTGGAACAGGGGGATGTCGCGGGATTCGAGTTCGCCGCCGTCGCCCATGGCCGCGTAGAAGTTGTTGTCATCGAAGGCGACGAGCGTGTTCTCGATCTCTTCCCAGCGGGTGGCGGGGATCTGGTTGGCTTCGAAGTCCTCGGCCAGCGGGGCGATGGAATCGCCGAGGGTGTCGATGCTCAGCCCGTCGATCATCCACATGTCTCCGCTGTCGGAGCCGTCGGCGGCGAAGCGGATCTTGACGCCGTGCCAGGCGAAATCGAAGGGCAGTTGATAGTCGTAGCGGACGAACTCATCGCCGGTGCGGCCCTGGCCGTTGATGGTCCCCAGGGTGATCCAGGTGTCGGGTGCGATCTCGGGGTCCTGGAGGTATTCGACGGTGAGCGATTCGCCGGCCTCGATGCTCGAGGCGCGCAGCCAGAAGCCCAGGGTGGGGTCGTCGATTGTCCGCCCTGCCAGCCGCACGGTCTCGACGCGGTCGTTCTCGTTGAGCACCAGCACGCTCTGGCCGTCGGGCGCCTGGGCGGGGGTCGAGGTTTCCACGGTGCCCTCGGTGGTGGTCAGCAGGTCCTGCCACGCGCTGTCCTCGAAGCTCTCGTTGATGGGGGCCAGCAGCGGGCGCTCGTAGATCATGGCGAGTTCGATGGCCTTGCGGGTGTTGACGCGTCCGCGTCCGAAGTGGTCGTCTCTTCCGGGGGCTCCCAGGTCGTCGACGGAGTTGTAGAGGATGTCCTGGACATCGTGGGGGTTGAACTGGCTGTTGACCGAGAAGATCATCGCGCCGACGCCGGCGGCGATGGGGCTGGCGTAGCTTGTGCCCGAGCTGTTGCCGTAGAGGCCGAAGCGCCGGGTGGAGCGGACGCCCGAGCCGGGGGCGGTGACATCGACGGCGGGGCCGTAGTTGCTGAAGCCGGAGCGGTTGTCGCTTGAGGTTGTTGATCCGACGATGACATAGTCGGGGCGGTTGGGTGAGATGTAGGCCCCGTCGTTGCCCGCGGCCCAGAAGAGCAGTCCGCCCTGCTCCTTGATGTACCGGCCGGCGGTCTGGTTGGCGGAGCTTGTTCCGCCGGAGAAGCTGGCGTTGATGATCTGCGCGCCGTTTTCGGCGGCCCATCGCGCGCCCTCGAGGATGTCGAAGCCGTTTGCGAAGCCGTTGGTGTTGTTGGTGACGCGGATGGGCATGATGGAGAAGTCCCAGCCCACGCCGACGACGCCGGTGTTGTTGTTTCCTCGTGCGGCGGCGCAGCCGGCGACGAATGTGCCGTGGCCGTTGATGTCCTCAATCTCGCCGCCGGTCGCCTGTGGCCTTCGGGATGCGGCGTTGAAGCCGGGGACGAGGGATGCGGCCAGGTCGGGGTGGTCTGTGTCGACGCCGGAATCGCAGACGGCGACGATGACATCGCTGCCGCCGGTGTGCAGGTCCCACGCGGCGGTTGATTGGAGGCGTGTGTGCTGCCAGCTGGAGCCGAACTGCGGGTCGTTGGGGGTGGCGGCGGGGAAGAGTCGCCAGTTGGGCTCGACGAACTCGTAGTCGCCGGTGGCCATCAGCGCAGCGGCCATTTGGCCCTCGGTCGTGCCGGCGGGGACGCGGACGACATGCTCATCGACGAACGCGCTGCTGTGGAGTGTGAGCGGGCCGACGCGGCGGTTGGCGCGGTCGGCTTTGCCCGATTTGGCGTGGACGATCAGCTCGCCGGTGAACTCGCGCTCGCCGGCGATGGAGACGAACTCCAGCGGCTGTCCGATGGCCGCGTTGATGATGCGCTCGTCGCCGGGCTGCAGGTCGAGCGCGGCGGTTGCGGCGGCGGCGGCCGTGGCGGTCGTGGCCGCGGGTGGTTGGTCGGCGCGTTGATCGGTTGGCGCGGGATCGCCGGCGGCGAGGGCGTTGCCGGCGAGGGCGGCCAGCAGGGAGGCGGAGATGAGCATGGCGGAGCGTCGCGGGGTTCCTGGGATCATGTCGGTTTCCTGTTTCGGGTCATGTTTCGGGGCTGGTGTCGGAAGTGGTGTCGCAAGAGGTTTCGGGGGGATTGGTCAGGGGCATCCCGCGCTGAAGGCGGCGAGGTACCCGGACACATCGAAGAAGTTGAACAGGCCGTCGTTGTTGAAATCGCCGTCGGGCTGCTGGTTGTTGTACGCGGTGAGGAAGGCGGAGACATCGAAGAAGTTGACCATGCCGTCGCCGTTGATGTCGGCGGGGCAGGGGTCTTCCACGATCAGGTCGTTGGTGATGGCCACGGCGTCGATGTACCAAGCGTCATCGGCCTCGTCGCCGTCGGCGGTGAATCGCAGTGCGGTGTTGGCTCCGTAGCCGGCAACGGGCAGGGCGATCTGGTGGAGCTGGAACTGGGACTGGTCGACGCCGTCGGATTCGATGGTGGTGAGTTCGTTCCACAACCCCGTGGCGGTCTTGTATTCGACGAGCAGGGATTCGTCGTTCTCCACGCCCTGGTGCTGGGTGTAGAAGCGCATGTAGACGGCGGAGGGTGTGTCGGCGATGGCGACCTCGGCGCTGGTCATGGATCCCTGGCCGGTGAGGAGCGCGCTGAATGCGCCGTCGGGCTCGTTGGCGGCATCGTCGGTGGCGGTGGCGTCGCTCTGGGTCCAGTCGAGTGTTTCGGTGATGCCGTTCTCGAAGCTGTCCTCCCAGGGGAGTGTGTTGCCCTCGAAGGCGCGGACGATGACATCGTCGATGTACCAGTCGTCGCCGCCGTCGCTTGTGTGGGCGGTGAAGCGGAGCTTGGTGCCGTCGAAGGCGGCCAGGCCGGGCATCACATAGCGGCGGAGGATGAAGTCGGACTGGTTTGTACCGTCGGATTCGATGGTGTCGAGTGTTGCCCATCCGACGAGGCCGAGGTATTCGATCTCGAGCGTTTCGCCGGCGTCCACGCCGCGGTGCTGGGTCCAGAAGCGGATCTCGCCGGTTTCGCCGAGCAGCACGCCGGCGCGCATCTCGATGGTTTCGATGGAGTCGTTGGCGTCGAGGTTGAGCGCATATGAGCCGCTGGGGGGGTTGACGGCGTCGTCGGAGACGATGACATCGCCCACGGGGTTGCGCCACTGGAGGGGGAGGTCGGGGCCCGGGAAGGTTTCCTCGAAGGGGAGGGCGGTGATGGATGGGCCGTTGATCGCGTCGGAGACGGCCTGGCCGACATTGATGCGTCCCCAGCCGGTCTGGTTGTCCTCGCCGGGAGTCATGAAGTCGTCGCAGGCGTTGAGGAGGATGAACTCGACCTCGTCTGCGGTGAGTGCGGGGTTTGCATCGTGGACCAGGGCCAGCGCGCCGGCGGTGATGGGGGCGGAGAAGCTGGTGCCGGTGGTGTAGGTGTATCCGCCGGTGCGGGTGGTTGAACGGATGTTCACGCCGGGCGCGATGCAGTCGATGCCGACGCCGGTGTGTGACCACGATACCCAGTTGTCGGCCTGGTTGCTTGCGCCGACGATGGTGACCTTTTCCCAGTCGTTGGTCTGGTTTGCCAGCCCGTCATTTCCTGCGGCGAAGACCAGCAGGTGTCCTTCGAGGCGGATGTGCCCGCCGCTGGTCCGTGTTGCGGAGTCTTCCGCGCCGCCGAAGGAGCAGTTGATGGAGTATGCGCCGTTGTCCGATGCCCAGCGCGCGCCTTCGAGGATATTGCTGAGGAGTGCTGTGCCGTTGGAGAGATTCGACACACGGATGGGCATGATCGAGAAGTCCCAGCCGATGCCGCTGATGCCGGTGTTGTTGTTGCCGATGGCGGCGGCCGCGCCGGCGACGAGTGTGCCGTGGCCGTTGAGCGAGTCGTTGACGCTGCCGCCGTCGACCTGCGGGAGGTTCTCGGTGGCGTTGTATCCGGGGACGAGCGCGGCGGCGAGGTCCGGGTGGTCGATATCGACGCCGGAGTCGCAGACGGCGATGATGGTGCTCGAATCGCCCTGGGTGAAGTCCCACGCGCTGACGGTGTCGATTCGGTTGGCGGCATGGTACCACTGCAGGCCGAACTGGGGGTCGTTGGGTGTGGTGTCGGCGGGGTAGCAGAGCCAGTCCATGGAGACGAACTCGTAGTCGCCGGTGCGCATGAGCGCTTCGGCGGCGACCTCGGCGCTGACGCCGTCGGGGATGCGGACCGAGTGCATGTCGATGTCGTCGTAGGCCTCACGCAGCGAGGGGGCGAGGCGGTTGCGGGCCTCGACCATGCGGGCCTGGGCGGAGGCGAGCTGGGCATCGAAGCGGGCCTGTGCGTCGGCTTGGGCGTTTGGTTCGTCGACGGCGCGGGTCTGGGTGCCGCCGGGGGTGTGCTGTGCTTCGGCGCCGAGCTGGGTGAGCATCTGGGCGCGGTCCTTGACCTTGACATTGAGGTAGCCGGAGCGTTCCTTGAGCCCGGCGGTGCCGATGAACTGCTGGCGGGGCACGATGACCGATCGCAGGATGGTTCCGTCGCGGTTGGCCCAGTTGAATGCCTGGCGGAGGGATTGCTGCTGGGCGGCGTTGAGGGCGACGGGCTCGCCGTTGGCACCCGGGAGGGAGCCGTGGGTTGCGGCGGTGGGGGTGTTGGGGGCCGGGTTCTGGCTTTGGGCGAGTGCCTGGCCGGCGGCCAGTGTCAGCAGCAACGCGGCCCCGGCGGTGGTCAGGGCGGCGGGGATACGGGTGTGGGAGGGTTCGTTTCTATGGTTCATTGTGCTTATCCCTGTCGGGCCTTGGCCCGGTTGAGTCTGTGGTGTTCCTGCAACATCGGGCCCCTTGGGGGGCGGTATTGGCCGATCGGGGCGAGTTTTGCGGTCAATCACGGGCGGCCGTTGGCATCGACCGATCAACCCGATTTCTCGGCACGGTTCCGGGGGCGGGCGGGTCCGAGAATCTTCGGGCCTCGTCCGTCCACGGATACAGGGCGTGCTGGGGCCGATCGCTTGATGAAACTCGAAACCCTTATTTGAGCCCGGCGGAGAACCCGCCGGACGGCCACTGAAACAGCGATGGCCGTACCTTTATACGCACTGTGTGGGCTGATTGTTGCCCGAAAATCGGGAGTTCCACGCGGTTGGGCGGGATGAGAAAAAGCCGCCGCGGAGCCCTGAGGGGGCGATCGTGACGGGCCCTTCGGGGTCCTCTTCGGGTTCTTCCTGGTTTTGGCGGGGGCGGTTGAAGATGTCGCGGATGTCGCGGGTGGCGTCGTCGATTTTGTCTTCGACGCCCTTGGCGGCGTCGTCGATCTGGCGTTGGACATCCTCGGCGGCCTTGCCGATGGTGCCCTCGATGTCGAGGTCGCTGATGGCTTCGATGCCCAGGTCGCTGAGTGATTCCAGGCCGGCCAGGCCGTTGCCGAGTTCGCCGAGGACATCGGCGGGGATGATGCCGCCGCCGGCTTCGACGGCCGCTGCGAGGACGGTCTTGACGACGAGGTTGATGACCTCGCCGGTGGTCATTGATTTATCTTTGCCGACATCGGTGAGGGTGATCTCGGGGATGCGCACGGCGACATCGCCGACGGCCAGCGAGATGCCGGGCATGTTGGCGACGCGGACGCTGATGTTCTCGAGCACGAGCGAGTCGATGACGACGCGCTTGGCGTCCTCGCGCGGGCGTGTCTCGAAGCGTTTGAGGTTTTCCAGGATCCTGTTGTAGTTGGATGGGGTCTGGCCCTTGTCGAGGATCACATCGATTCCCGAGAGGCGGATCTCGGGCATGAGGATGGTGTCGGTGGAGATGCTTTTGAGATTCACCGATGCGTTGGCGTCGGCGAGGGTGAAGAAGTGGTCGGTCTCGAAGCCCTGGGGGTTGTCGATGCGCAGGCCGGACATGGTCGCCGTTCCGCCGCGGAGTTTGACATCGACGGTGTCGACGGTTGTGTCGACCTGCATGGCGTAGGTGCCGCCGCGTTCGATGGCGGCCTTGGTCAGCCGGTCGACCTGCCAGATTCCCAGCACGACGATGCCGATGACCAGCAGGACCAGGACGGCGACGACGATCAGGATGATTTTCACCGGCTTCTTCATGGCGATTCCCTCTTGTGTATGTCCTATGCAAGTCTAGCACACACGGACCGCATCGCTGATCAACCGGCCCTTGGCGGGTTGGGCGTTGGCTCAGCCGTCGCGGCAGGCGTCGAACGATTGGAAGAAGGCCGAAAGGTCATAGAAGTTGATGATGGTGTCGTTGAAGAAGTCCGCATCGGGGCTCTGGGTGGTGAAAAGGCCGATGAAGAGGGCGATGTCGAAGAAGTTGCACACGCCGTCGGCGTTGAGGTCGGCGGGGTTGCCGACGACGAAGACCTCGAACCCGGGCATCAGTTGTACGCGGTCGCCGGGTTCGCCGGCGCGGACGATCAGCCCGCCGGTGCTGTCGGGGGAGACGCCCTCGATGGTTGCCTCGAAGACGCCGGGCTCGATCGGCACCGGCCCCGAGACCATGACGAGACCGTCGCCGCCGTCGATTTCGATCTGTGAGGGGTCGGTGATGTTGAGGAGGTTTCCCTGCCAGTCGCGGAGCTGAATGGTCAGCGTGACGCTCTGGCCGGGGGCGACGCGGCTGCGTCCGGTGACGGATGATTGCACGGCGTCCACGCGTCCGGCGAGTGTGGCGCGCCAGTCGTCGAAGGCGGTCTGCATCTGGTCCACGGGGTCGGGGTCGTCGTCGCGCTGGTTGGCGATGTTGATGGCGAGGAAGTAATCGCCCGCCGCGTACCAGTCCGGCTGGGGGAGGTCGTGGGTCTGCGGGTTGTCCACGAGGATCAGTCCGTCGCGACCGCTGTTGCCGATGATGATGTCCGTGTCGCCGCTGGCGTTCATGTCGTGCAGGAGGATGTTGCTGGCGCTGAATCCGACGCGGATGCGGTCGTCGAAGTCGTATCCGCCCGCGCCGTCGCTGAGGAAGACCTGCATGTTGCGGTTGTTGAAGGCGGAGATGGTGACGATGTCGGGGTAGTCGTCCCCGGGGTTGAAGGGCCCGACGGCCATGGCGTTGCCGTCGCGGATGGTGTTGGCCTCGCCGGCGAGTGTCCACGAGCCGCCGTCGCGGTCGAAGACCTGCGCTTTGCGTCCGGCATCGCTGAGGACGACGATCTCGATGTCGCCGTCGAGGTCCATATCGGCGGCGGCGGTCTGCACGGGTTCGGCGGCGGTGTCGATCATCACGCTGGCGGCGAAGGGCTGGGATTTGGCGTTGATGGCGATGTGGACGCGGTCGGCGCCGGGCAGCGGGACGATCAGGTCGTTGAGGCCGTCGCCGAGTTCCACATCACCGATCGACAGGCGCCCCGGTGTCCCGTCGACGCTGAACTGGCCGAAGGCCATGGGCTCGCGATTGTCCGGGCCGCCGAATGTGTACGGCTGGACCAGTTCCAGCGAACCCTGCGAGACGGCCAGTTCAGCGCCGTCATCGCCGATCAGTTGCCCCGCCGCTATGCCGGTGGGTACGGCGGGCAGGGGGTGGAGTTGGGGGTCTTCCAGCCCGCCGCCGGGTTGGCCGAAGAGCAACGCCAGGGTGGGGGGGTCGGTCAGGGCGATGGCCACATCGTCGAGCCCGTCGGCATCGAAATCGCCGGCGGCCATCGCGGCGGTGGCCGAGGCCCCGGCGTTGATGGTTTGGCCGCGGATGACATGGGAGAGCGGATCGCCGGGGAGGGCGGTGTTGAGGAAGACGGTGATCTCATCGTTGAGGGCATCGCCGACCAGGACATCCTTCATGCCGTCGCCGTCCACATCGGCCAGGGCCAGGCCGCCGACATCGTTGGTGATGGGGTAAACCCCCTGCGAGGCGTCGATGTCGTCCGCCCGGGTGCCGAGCATGTAGCCGACATGGGCGCTTTTGAACGGTTCGGGGGGCGGGGAGCCGCAGCCGGTGGGGTTGCCGATTGAGCATGAGCACCGCCCGTCGCCGCCGGCGACCCTGGCGGCCTGCATCGCGGCCATTATCCGCCCGGGGAGGTCGCTGTCGGTGTTGATGATCGCGTCCACAGCGGCCTGGACCACATTCTCGCCGGACAGGATATTGCCCTGGACGGTATAGACGATGTCGTCTTCGGTGCCCAGCCGGCCCATTTCGATCCGGCCTCGAATTCCGCCGGCCCAGTCTGCGTTCTCGGTGCCCGAATAGGTGAGGGTCTGGCCCCCGGCGGTGATCATGCCGTACTGGCGGTTGCTGTGGCCGGGGTCGGTGGCGGCCAGTTCATCGAGAATCGCTCCCAGCGGCACGCCCTGGAGGAGCCGGTCGCGGATGAGTTGGCGGTTTTCGCCGAAGATATCGACGTCGGACTGGGCCGTGGCGTGTCCGACGCCGCTGATCAGCACGGGGGTGGAGCGTTGGAGGTCGATGGCTTCGACGCAGGTGGCCGAGCCGATGACGATCTCGCCGGTGCGTGTGTCTGCGATGAGGATGGACCATGTGGCCTGGGCCGAGCCGCTGGCCATGGCGATGCTGGCGGCGAGGATGGATGCCGGGCGGCGGGAGAAGGCGGACAAAGACCGATCAAACAGGCGGGATACGGCGGGCATGGGAGGTCCTCGGGCGGCAGAAACGCGGCTGGGAAGGGTGGTCTGGGACGAACCCCGCGCTGGAAGGCGTGTATATCGCGGGTCGGGTGAACCCCAGCGTACCGGAAAAGGTTCACATCGGCAAGATAATTGCCCTCGTCCAGCGAGTTATGCTCGATGCGAATCTGCCCGGCCGGGTACCGGCCTCGGTGCCCATTTGGGCGCGTTTGGGAGAATGTTGTGTGTTCTCAACCCCTGATGGGGCAATTGGTTGACCGGGTTGTGCGCGGGGGTATCATTCCTCCCCGCTCGGTGACCAAGCCGGGCGGTTTTTACACCGGGCTCCATGGTTTTGGCCGGGTCAGACGCTGTCGGACCGGATCGGGACCATCGCCCAGCAGGTGAAGCCGCCGCTGTAGCTCAGTGGTAGAGCGCACCCTTGGTAAGGGTGAGGTCGAGAGTTCAAATCTCTCCAGCGGCTTTCTACCGGCCCGATCGGTCGCTTCGCAGCGTGCGGCGCGCTCAGCGCTCTTAGCATACGCTTGTGGCGACCGGCCCACGGGACCCGGTGGATGACAGGATCGGACACCGGCTGTGAACAGTCCGGGTATTTCAATCACCGCGTCCGCTCATCAGTGGGCGCACCGTTGCCCGCAGCGATCGTGAAGATGGCGGGCAGCGATCAGGTACGGGTATGGGATTGGGCCCCGCGGCTCAGCACAAACCAAGGATCAAGAGGTAAGAACAATGGCTAAGGGAACCTTTGAGCGGACCAAACCGCATGTGAATGTCGGCACCATCGGTCACATCGACCACGGTAAATCAACCCTCACCGCGGCCATGGTCGCCCGTGCCGATGCCAAGGGCCTCGTCCAGGGCGCCAAGTCGTACGCGGAAATCACCAAGGGTGGTACCGTGCGTGACTCGAACAAGACCGTGACCATCCATTCGGCGCATGTGGAGTACGAGACCGAGACCCGGCATTACGCGCATGTGGACTGCCCGGGCCACGCCGACTTCGTGAAGAACATGATCACCGGCGCCGCCCAGATGGACGGCGCGATCCTCGTTGTGGCCGCCGACTCGGGCCCGATGCCCCAGACCCGCGAGCATGTTCTGCTCGCCCGCCAGGTGGGCGTGCCCTACATCGTCGTGTTCATGAACAAGGTCGACCTCGTCGACGACGAGGAGCTGCTGGACCTGGTGGAGATGGAGATCCGCGAGCTGCTCGACAAGTACGATTTCCCGGGCGACGACACCCCCATCATCCGCGGGCAGGCGCACAAGGCGCTGGAGAACCCCAAGGATGACACCATCTGCGCCCCGATCGACGAGCTGTTCAACACCATCGACTCCTACATCCCCGAGCCCGAGCGTGAGGACGACAAGCCGTTCCTGATCTCGGTTGAGGATGTGTTCTCGATCAAGGGCCGCGGCACCGTGGCCACGGGCCGCGTTGAGCGTGGCGTGGTCAAGGTCGGCGACGCCGCCGAGATCGTCGGTCTGGTCAAGAACAACCAGGCGACGACCATCACCGGCGTCGAGATGTTCCAGAAGACACTCACCGAGGGCCGCGCGGGCGACAACTGCGGCGTGCTGCTGCGTGGTATCGAGAAGGACAACATCTCCCGCGGGCAGGTCATCTGCAAGCCCGGGTCCATCAAGCCCCACACCAAGTTCAAGGGCCAGGTCTATGTGCTGAACAAGGAAGAGGGCGGTCGCCACACCCCCTTCTTCGCCGGCTACAAGCCCCAGTTCTACTTCCGCACCACCGATGTGACCGGGCAGGTTCTCAACCTGTTCGGCGACGGCGGGGCCAAGGCGGAGATGTGCATGCCCGGCGACAATGTGACCATGGAGATCGACCTGGGCGACAAGCCCGTGGCGATGGAAACCGGCCTGCGGTTCGCGGTTCGCGAGGGCGGACGCACCATCGGCTCGGGGACCGTCACCGAGATTCTTGAGTAATCTCTCGCTCAGGATCCCCGTTCAAACCTCGCGGCCTGACGGTGAAAACCGACAGGCCCGTTTTCGGAAAAAGACACTTCGGCAAAACACCCGACCGTCGGCTGGTGGGCCGGCGCCCCAAGTCTGAGATGTAACCACGAGAATGGAGGCCGATCATGGCCAAGAAAAAAGGGCAGGCCCGCGAGTATGTGTGGCTCCAGTGCACCGAGACGGGCGATCTGAACTATCGCACTTCGATCAATGTCAAGGGCGGCATCGAGGACCGGATCAAGGAGGGCTTCAACAAGTTCTGCCCCCGCCTCCGCAAGCACACCCTGCACAAGATCAAGCGGAAGTAAGAAGGGACTGGCCACTAGCCACTATGGACTAGGGCCGGATTCTCCTTCTTCTTCCCCTAGTGGCGAGTCCCTTCTTACGGCAGTAGCTCAGTTGGTAGAGCAGTGGATTCCAAATCCACCGGTCGAGGGTTCGAGTCCTTCCTGCCGTGTTATTCATCTCCCGACCCGGTCCATACCGGGCGGGACGCCCAGCGTGGCCATCCCCGACGCCGACGCCGACCCGATCGGACGCCGGCGCACCGAGGGACGCACGCGACAAGCCCAGAGGTGCAGCATCCATGGCGTTCGGCATATACAAACAGGGACAGGGCTACTGGGTACGCGTGATGACCGCCGCGTTCGCCGGGGTGCTCATCATCGCCGCCGCCGCGTGGGCCTGGCAGCAGGCCGGCATCGTCCGCCTGCCCGCCCGCGAGTGGAACTTCTCGATCAGCAATGTCCGCGGCGAGGCCCAGCCGGGCGACACCATCACCTTCCACTACTACAACCCCAATGCGCCCGACACGCTGGTGGAGCTGGGCGCGGCCACCATCGACGCCTACGACCCCGGCAAGGGCTCCACCGCCACGATCCGCGTGAGCAACTTCTCCAACGAGGAACTCCGCGAGCAGGCAAACGACGCCGTGCGGATCACCGCCGCCGATTCCCCCGCCGCCCTCCCGGGCGTGCAGGACACCCCGGGGAACGATCTTGACAACGGAGATTCCGGGTTCACCGCCCAGATCCGCGGCTCGACGCCCACGCCCATCTTCCCGGTGGAGTATCTCCAGTCCGGGGCCGCCGGGGCCATGATGCTCCTGGGGGCCATCTGTCTCTACATCTTCGTGGGGACCAAGAAATCGACCGTGGAGTTCCTCGTGGCGACCGACGGCGAGATGAAGAAGGTCAACTGGACCTCCTACCGCGAGGTCAAGGGCTCGACCATCGTGGTCATCACGGCCACCTTCCTGATCGCGGGCTTCCTCTTCCTCGTGGACACCGCCTTCTCGTGGGTGTTCAGCGAGATCGGCGTCCTCCAGCGATAACCACCTATTCACCGACCTACCCCGGGGGACACAGCGATCATGAACACCAGCAGCCAACCACACGCAGGCGACCAGACCAGGAGCGCACCCGTGGAAGACCATACCGACCCGCAAGACAACACCACGCCGCCGCCGAGCGAGGGCGCGCCCGCCGCCGGCGAGAGTGCCCCTTCCTCCCCCGCCCCGGGCACGGGCACCAGCGCCACGCCCGCGGGCGACAACGACTCGGTCATCGAGGGCATGATCGGCGCCGATGAGCCCCTGGCCCAGGAGGGCATGCAGTGGTTCGTCCTCCGCGTCGCCTCCAACAAAGAGAACTCGGTCCAGAACACGCTGATGCGCAAGATCCAGATCGAGAACATGACCCACCTGGTGGGCCGCATCCTCGTGCCCACCGAGAAGATCAAGACCATCAAGGGCGGCAAGGCCAAGATCAAGGAAGAGAAGCTCTACGCCGGCTATGTCTTCGTCGAGATGAAGCTCGAGGACGACGGGCGCATCCCCCAGGACATCTTCTTCCTCATCAAGGAAACCACCGGCGTCGGCGATTTCAACCGCACCACCCGCCCGCCCCCCCCC
>JBBDKK010000182.1:0-16974 GCA_040879395.1 Phycisphaerales bacterium | reverse complement strand
CCAGCTTGCGGGCCAGCGGTGTCGCCTTGACCTCCGCGTTGCTGGCCGGGGCCTTGGCCGGGGCGTCCGCCACCGCGACCCCGCCACCGCCACCGTCGGAGGATGCCGGCTGCGGCGCGGGTTCGGGCCTTTTCTGGCCCTTGGATTCCGCTTCTGGTTCGTTCTTGCCGGACCCGGCGGGCATGGCATCCGATCCCTTATCTTCTTGGGAGTCGCCGCCGGATGGCTTCTGGGCACTCTCGTCGATCTCACCGACGCTGGCACCAACTTCCACCTCATCACCCTCGCTCGCGCCGTGCTTAACGACGCCCGATGCGGGAGCGGGGACCTCCATGGTCACCTTGTCGGTCTCCAGTTCGAGAACGGTGGCGTCGCGCTCGACATACTCGCCGTCCGCCACGGACCACGCCGCGATGACGCCGCTGGTGACGGACTCGCCGACATTGGGGATGACGATCTGTGTTGCCATGGTCTGAAATCCGATCTTGATGCGTCGGGGATGTTTTCGCCGGGCCGGCTCACGCCTGGGCCGCGGCGACCTTCTTCTTGGATTTGCCGTCTTGCTCGGGCTTGGGGCCGATGGCGTCGGTCAGCAGGAGTTCCTGCTCGATCTTGTGCTGCGATTTGGAACCCGTCGCGGGCGTGCTGGACCGCAGCCGCCCGATGTAGGCCAGCCGCTCCCAGCCCAGCCGGGACTGGACCGTGTCGTTGACGAACAGGTAGCCCCCGGCGTTGTAGGGCTCCTCCTGCACATAGACCCGTTCGGCCGTCTCGGGATAGCGTGCGCTGATCTCTTTGAGCAGCTCGTGATGGAAGGGGTACAACTGCTCGATGCGGATGATCGCCGTGTCCCGCTGATCGCGTTCGATGCGGCGGGCATCGAGTTCGTGGTAGATCTTGCCCGAGCAGAGGATCACGCGGGACACCTTGCCGCGGTCCCAGCCGTCGAGTTCGAATCGCGGGTCGTCGAGCATCTCGCGGAAGCAGCATTCGTACAGCTCCGAGAGGGGGCTGGTGGGGATGCGGAGGTAGCTCTTGGGCGTCATCACAACCAGCGGCTTGCGGTAGCCGGCCTTGAGCTGACGCCGGAGCATGTGGAAGGTCTGGCCCGCGGTGGAGGGATAGACGACGAACATGTTGTCGTTGCCGCAGAGCTGCAGGAACCGTTCCATGCGGGCCGAGGAGTGCTCGGGGCCCGCGCCCTCGTAGCCGTGGGGCAGCAGCAGGGTCAGCCCGCTCCACCGCTCCCACTTGATCTCCGCCGAGGCGATGAACTGGTCCGCGATCGCCTGGGCCCCGTTGTAGAAATCACCGAACTGGGCCTCCCAGATGACCAGCATGCCCGGATCGCCCAGGGAATAGCCGTACTCGAAAGCAAGCACGCCTACCTCAGACAGCGGCGAGTCGTACACGCAGAAGTTGGCCTGGCGGGGTTTGCCGTCGCTGCCCATGCTCCCGGGGGGGCTCTCGGTTCCTTCTTTGCCGACCTCACGGATGGAGTTGAGCGGCGTGTACGGTTGGCCGGTCTTGAAATCACGGATCACCGCGTGGCGGTGCGAGAAGGTCCCGCGCCGGCAGTCCTGACCCGAAAGACGCACGGGGTGCCCCTCGGCCAGCAGCGTGCCGTAGGCGAGCTGCTCGGCGTCAGCGTAGGAAATCATCTCGGCATTGGGCAGATTGCCGCGCTCCTCCATCAGCTTCTTGAGCTTGGGGTTGATGTTGAAACCCTCGGGGACCGAGCCGATCGCCGCGGCGACTTCTTCGATCTGCTCGCGGCTCACGGAAGTGTCGACGGGGTCGAAACTGAACCGGTGGGTCAGCCCGTCCCAGCGCGCGCTGCCGGGGTCGATCGTGGGATCATTGGGCGATTCCTGGGCGGCCTTCTGAGCCTTCTCCAACGCTTCGCTCAGCCGGCTGATGATCGACTGGCGATCCGCCTCGTTGATCGTCTCCTCGGCCAGCAGCTTCTCGGTGTAGCTCTCAAGCACCGAGACTTTCTTCTTGATCATGTCGGCCATGATCGGCTGGGTGAAGCTGGTCTCGTCCTGCTCGTTGTGGCCGTAGCGGCGGTAGCACTGCATGTCGATGAACACATCGCGCTTGAACTTCTGGCGGTACTCCGCGGCCAACTGGGCCACCGTGACCACGGCCTCGGGGTCCTCGCCGTTGACATGGAAGATCGGGGCGTCGATGAACTTGCCGATGTCCGTGCAGTAGCGGCTGGACCGGCCGTCCTCGGGGAGTGTGGTGAAGCCGATCTGGTTGTTGACGACGACATGGACCGTGCCGCCGGTGGTGTAGCCCTCAAGCTGCGAGAAGTTGAGAACCTCCTGCACGATCCCCTGACCGGCAATCGCGGCATCGCCGTGGATCAGCACGGGCGTCACGCGTTCACGGTTGGTATCGCCGCGCAGGCGCTGCTTGGCCCGGCATCGTCCCTCGACGACGCCGTTGACCGCTTCGAGGTGGCTGGGGTTGCTCGCCAGGGCCAGGTGGACCATGCGGCCGTTGCCCATGCGCCGGGTGCCGGAATACCCGCGGTGGTATTTCACATCGCCGCCGCCGTCGGCAAAGCCCTCGGACCAGTTCTCCTCGAACTCGGTGAAGATCTGCTCCAGCGTCTTGCCGATGGTGTTGTGCAGCACATTCAGGCGTCCGCGGTGGGCCATGCCGAGCACGATCTCCTCCACGCCCAGATTCGAGAATGACTCGATCATGTGGTCCAGCAGCGGGATCAGGGATTCTGCACCCTCAAGACTGAACCGCTTCTCGCCGGGATAACGGCGGCCGAGGAACTTCTCGAAGGACTCAGAATGGGTCAGCTGCTCGAGGATTGCGCTCTTCTGCCGCCTGCTCAGATCCAGGCGGCCGCCGATGTTCTCGTAACGCTGGAGCAACCACGCCCGCTGCTCGATATCCGCGACATGCATGAACTCGACGCCGATGGTCGAGCAGTAGACGGATTCGAGGCGGTCGATCACCTGCTTAAGGGGGGTCCGCTCGTCGAGCCCCATACTCGAGCCATCGACCATTTTATCGAGGTCCGAGTCGTTGAGCCCGTGGTAGGCCAGCGATAGCGATTCCGGTCGTTCGCGTTCGCGGCCGAACGGATCAATCTTGGCGCACAGGTGGCCCTGATCGCGATACGCCCCCACGAAATCATCGACGATGGCCTCGAAGTGGGATGCCTTGCCCGCCGGTCGCCCGATGGTCGGGGTGACTTTGATCGGGCCGGTGGTGTCGGTCGCGGGTGCCTGGGCCCCCAGCGGTGCGGCTTTGGGCTGCCCGGAGCCGAAGAGCCGCAACTCGCCCGCCTGGGCGAGATCAAACCCCTTGAAGAACGCCGCCATGGCCGGATCGAGCGCGGAGGGGTCCTCCAGATAGATCCGGTACTGTTCTTCGAGGTATGGCGCGTTCCACTGGTTGATTGAGGGGACGGATGGTTGGGGTGCAGAGCTCATGGCACTCCTCTGTCAACCCGCATTTCCGGGCGTTGGAGCCGGATTTGATCAGGGTTGTCGGACCAAAAGAACCGGGACGACCCGGCCCGATGACAATCTTAGTCCTCCATATCGTCAATTAAAGAACTCAATCCACGAATTCACACCGGTTTGCGTTGTTGGACCCACATTCTCTAGACCGACCTGTCTACAGAAGCGGTTCATGCAATGAATCAACCAAAGCGGCCCGAGACATAGTGCTCGGTTTCGATCAGCTTGGGCTTCTGGAACATCGCCGCGGTCGGACCGTACTCGACGAGCCGCCCGAGGTACATGAAGGCCGTGAAATCGGACACGCGGGCGGCCTGCTGCATGTTGTGGGTCACGATGAGGACGGTGTAGCGCTCGCTGATCTCGGTGATCAGTTCCTCGATCTTCAGCGTCGCCACCGGGTCCAGGGCGGAGCATGGCTCATCGAGCAACAGCACCTCTGGGTCGGCCACAATTGCGCGGGCGATACACAGGCGTTGCTGCTGGCCGCCCGAGAGGCCCAGGGCGGACTCCTTGAGCCGGTCCTTGGCCTCGTCCCAGATCGCCGCCGCCCGCAGACTCTTTTCGCACGCCTCCTGCAGCACCGACTTGCGGCGTTCCCCATCGATACGCAGGGGATAGACCACATTCTCGAAGATCGACATCGGGAACGGGTTGGGCTTCTGGAAGACCATGCCCAGGCGCTTGCGCAGCTCGATGACATCCACCGATGGTGCGTAGATGGGCGAATGGTTGAGGGCGATCGAGCCCTCGACGCGGACTCCATCGACGAGATCGTTCATCCGGTTGATGGACCGCAGGAGGGTGGATTTGCCGCAGCCCGAGGGCCCGATGAGGGCGGTGACCGCGCCGCGTGGCACCTTCATCGCCACATCGAAGAGGGCCTGCGTGTCTGTATACCACAAATTAAACCGGTCGATATCGATCACCGCGTCGGTGGCCCGGGCTTCCTTGTGGATCGTGGGCTCGGGGATCTCCCCGCGGCGGATCGCATCGATCAGCTTGTACTCCGCCACAGGGGCGTTGCGGCTTGATTCGTAGGTCACCGCCCGTGCCTTGTGCTGGCCGGGGGATGTCTGATTGGTGGTGTTTGTATCCATGGTCGTCATACCGTTGGCCCCGCCATCCTGGCCCTGATTTTGGATCGTAGCATGATCGCGAGCAAATTCAGCATAAATACGAGGGTGAGGAACAGCAGCGTGGTCGTCCAGACCAGCGGCCGCGCCGCCTGTGAGTCCGGGCTCTGGAACCCGAGGTCGAAGATGTGGAACCCGAGGTGCATGAAGCTGCGGTCCGCGTGGAGATAGGGGGCCTGCGTCGAGACTGGAAGGTCCTGGTTGAGCTTCACCGCCCCCACCAGCATCAGCGGAGCGACTTCACCGGCCCCGCGGGCCATGGCCAGGATCGCCCCCGTCAGGATGCCCGGCAGGGCGCCCGGGAGCACGATCCGGCGCATCGTCTGCCACTTGGAGGCCCCGCAGCCGTAGCTTCCCTGTCGCATGGAGTTGGGCACGGCCGCGATGGCTTCCTCTGTGGCAACGATCACCACCGGCAGCGTGAGCAGCGCGAGCGTGAGCGAGGCCCAGAGCAGTCCGCGGGTACCGAAGGTCGGCGTGCCGTCCTGGGCGCGGGCCTCGAAGAAGCCGTGGAAATAGGGCGTCTTGGCGACCAGCACCACCACCAACACCGCGCACACACCCCACACGGCCCACGATGCACGCTGCATGAGCATGTTGGAACGCGACGCGACCTTCCCGGGATCGGGCTTGCTCCAGAGTTTCATGGCGATGCCGGCGATAATCGCCATGCTGGTGAACACGAATAGCCCCCACCATGTCTCTACGCCGAGCCGGGCGTCCCTGGACGGGCCGGTATCGACATACGAGCCCACTGTATAGCAGAAGAACCCGAGCCCGAACACGCCGTAGACAATGCTGGGAACCCCCGCGAGGTTGTTGACGGCGATACGGATCATGCTCGTGACCAAACCCTGCTTGGCGTACTCACGCAGGTACAGCGCCGCGATCACGCCCAGCGGCGTGACGAAGATCGTGAGCAGCATTGTCAGCAGGACGGTGCCGACGATGACGGGGTACACCCCGCCCTCCGTGTTGGCCTCCCGCGGGAATGTCGATATGTACTCCCACCAGCGAGAAAAATACACACCGAACTTTTCGGGCACCGAGAGCGTGTTGGCCCGAACCATGCGGACCACCTGCCCCACCTGCAACGGCTCGTCCGCCTGTGTCTGCGAAGTAGGCGAGAATCGTTCGGTCGTGGGCTCGCGCACTACCGCCCGCAGTCCGCTGTTTGCGTCTTCGATCTCTCGGATCTCCGCCAGCACGGTCTCGTATTGTTCGAGCAGCTCGGCCTCGCGGACCTGGGCATGCTCTCGCATCGCTTCGACATCCGCTTGGGTGGGCGCATCGGCCTTCCAGGGTGCGGCGACGAGCAAGGCTACGAGCAGCATCCCCGCAATCGTGGTGGCCGAGCCGCGGATCATCTTGCCCTTGCGTGCGTGCGGCGATCCGAGCTGGGTCCCGTAATCCCGCATCCGGTAGACCGACCCCGCAAGGCCCGCCACGACCAATCCCGCAAGACCCCATACAAGCCACGAGAACCGGAACAGCGGCGGCCCTTCCCGGCCGGCCTCGATCTCGGCCTGATCGATCCGTGTTTCGAGCTGGCCGATCTGGTGGTTGATGTCTCCGAGTTCGCCGCGCTTGAGGCGCTCTGCGCGTTCCATGGCTTGGCGGGCCTTTTCGTGCAGTTGGCGGAAGGCATCGAAGAATGCCACCGGGCCGTCGGCGACAACATCGGTTTCCCCGCCCTCGTCCACGCGGATGATCTGTTCGGGGTACCCCAGCCAGATCCCCCACGCCTCGCGTTCGAGCATCACCGCATGCTCGGGGGTTTCGATGGCGGCGATGGCCGCGTCGTTGATCCAGCGGAACGATGCCTGTCCGATGTCGCGGTTACCCACGCGATAGAGCGTTCGAGCTTCGGTGGTTTCTGTGGCTTGCTGGTGATCGGTGCGGATGCCCAGCAGTTCCTGCCCGTCGTCGAGGGTAATGTGGTGGATCGGCTGGGGCCAGAAGGTCCGGCTGCCGTTGATGAGCACCATCGCAAAGAGAAGCAGGATCATGCCCAGGCAGATGGTCAGCGCGCCCCCGGTCAGCCAGAGCATGGGTTCACCGATGGCGCTTGGGAGCGTCCGCCGACGACGGTGCCCGGAGGGCGATCCCGGAGGTCCCGTTTCGGCCCCCGGCATCGACTGGCGGCTCGTCTGGATGTGCGGGAGTTGACTCATAGGCCCGCGTTCCTCGCTCGCACGACCCTGCGGACAAGCTCCGCCAGGGTGTTGATCACGAAGGTCATGATGAACAGCACAAGCCCGCAGAGGAAGAGCACCCTGTAGTGCGTCTCGCCCTTGGGCGCTTCGGGGAGTTCAACGGCGATGTTGGCCGCCAGCGTGCGGAAGCCGGAGAAGATATTCCAGTCCATCTCGGGCGTGTTGCCCGTGGCCATCAGCACGATCATCGTCTCCCCCACCGCCCGGCCGAAGCCGATCATGCACGCCGAGAAGATCCCCGACGCCGCCACCGGCAGCACCACCCGCGTGGCCGTCTGCCACGGCGTCGCGCCCGAGCCCAGCGAAGCCGTCCGCAGCGTCATGGGCACGGCCTGCAGAGAATCTTCTGAAATGGTGTAGATGATCGGGATCACCGCGAAACCCATGATGACCGCCACAACCAGCGTGTTGCGGGGGCTGAAGGGCCCGAAGATCGAATCCCGTGGATCCAGACCGAACATCTCGGCGAGTGTCGCGGCGACAAAGGCGAGCCCAAATCCAAGCAGCGCCAGCATCATGAACTTGACCAGCACCACCACCCCGACCACCGGCCCCTCCTTGGAAGCCACCCAGAGGTCGATGCGCCGGCGAATCAGGACCGCCTGCGTGAGCCAGACCAGAATCAGGGCGACAGGGAAGAACACGACGATCCATCCCGGACGGGCGCTGCCGTATTCATCGTTGAGCCACCTGCGGAGGTTGCCCTTTTCCAGCCCCAGTTGCACCAGAATGGCGGTATGGGGTTCGTCGTCCGAGGGCCGGACCACGGTCCCGCCAACCACACCCATATCTTGGAAACGCAGCTTCCGCTGCGTGCGGGTGTTGTAGGCCGCGTCCCCGGCCCAAGCGGGCAGTTCGCTCTCGGGGACCTCCTCGTAGGCCCCGGCCAGCATCGCGGCATCGAACCGGTCCGGCTCGAACCAGGCCTGCACAATCTTGGGGCCCATGACCGCGCTGAGGCCGATACCACCCAGGACCGCAAGGGACACGAGGATCATGTGCTGACCCGTTCGCGTCCGCAGCCGGTAGATGAGCGGGATGATCTGCCAGAGATGGGCCGCCATCAGGATGGCCAGCGGGATCACCACCATACTGATCAGGAACGCGTTCAGGTGTTTGGCGACAAAGGGCGCGACGATCATGGCCGCCACGAATCCCAGCACGACCGAGGGCAGCGAGGCCATCAGCTCGACCGTGGGCTTGACCTTGCGCCGAACGCGCTTGGAGATGAACTCGCTGGAATAGATCGCCGCCAGCACCGAGATCGGGATCGCAAAGATCATCGCAAACACCGTCGCCTTGAGCGTGCCAAAGATCAGCGGCATCAGACTCAGCTTGATCTCCGAGGCGTCATCACCCGAGGATGACTGGTACACATACTCGGGCTCCTCGACGCCCTCGTAGTGCACCCGCCCAAAGAGCGCTTTGACGCTGAACTCGGGGTAGCCCGGCTCGATCGGGTGGAACGAGTACGACCCGTCCCGGCCGACCACCATCAGCCCGTCGTTCTTGGGAGCGATGGCCACCGCCGCGGGCTGGTCGATGTTGGTCTCGATGCTCGCAACGATCTTCTCGCTGGTCATGTGCCGCAGCTTGGCCGCCCCGTTCTCGTGCAGGATGGCCACCGTTCGATCACGCGTGCTGGATGTGATCGCGACAACAGGCGTGCCCCCCGACCTGAACGAATGCGATTGCACGATCTGGCGGCCGTCTTGAAACCGGGACCGCTTGTCGGAAGCGATGTGGTACGACTCAACCCAGCCCTCGCCGCGCCCGATCAGCAAGGTCTGACCGCCCAAAAGCATCGTGGCCGTCGACACGCGTTCGGTCTCACCGGTAAGCTGCATCGTCTCCATGAGACTGAACCCGCCGTCGCCGTTCTGCGAGTGACGCTGCAGGCGGCCGTCGGCCCACACGCACAGCACATGCTCGCCGTCGGCGGTGACCATGAACCAATCGGGATGCGTATCGCCCTGCTGAAGCTGAAAGGACTTGGTGGTCAGTCGGGTCCTGGGCGTGCCGCCGCCGAGCGGGCGGATGGTCCGCACGGTGCTCACCAGAACATTGCCGTCCTCGCGGAGAACCGCCAGGATCTGCTTTCCGGTCGGATCCGTGCGGAAGTCGATCTCGGTGATCGGCCCCGATCCACCCTCGGCGTCGATCGGATCGCCGAACTCGCCGAAAAGCGTGACCCGTCGCCCGCGTCCGTCTTCCAGTCGCTCGACATACCCCGATTCGGCCGCCACAATCGTGTCGGGCCCGGCACGCTCGGGCGGATCCACGAGTTCGTTGCCATACTCCAGTTTTCCCAGCTGCACCGTACCATCGGCGTATCCGATGGCGACGAACCGCCCGCTGCGAGCGAAGCTCGTTGCTGTTGGCTCTCGCTCGGCAAACCCGAAGCTGGTCTGCCCGACGCTCAAGCCGGTGCTCAGCAGAAAGGTCTGGGTATCGAGGCCTTCACCCACCAGCGTCGCGCTGTGCGTGTAGGGATCGACCATGACCCACTCAGCGGCGAGCGACGCATCCGCCCGCCCCGTCTCCGAGCCGAGCACACTGCCAGCCTTGAAGAGCGGGAGCACAACCCACAAAAGATACAGGCAGATCCCCAGCACCGCCGCCAGCACCACGAACCCACCGATCGTCACGACGAACTCGGCGGCCGAGTCCATGGCGTGGAGCCTGCGGGAGGCGGCGCTTCGGGTTTGGGCGTCGGTTTTCTTCATGAGGGAAAAAGCAGGGAGCGAGTTTTCACCCGCTCCCGCATTATTCACACTTGCCGGCGGTGTGCCGGGAGAAACCGATTAAAAATCGGGCTGGATTCCGCACTTCTCGAGATCCTCACGGGCCACAGAGACAGGCACGGGGAAGTATCCGTCCTTGGCGACGACTTCCTGGCCCTGCTTGGAGAAAATCAGCTTGATGAACTCGCGACGCAGGGCATCGTCCACACCCGTCTGGGGGTCGGCGTTCACATAGACATACAGGAAGCGGGCGATGGGGTACTCGCCCGAGAGCGCGTGCTCTGCGTCCGCGGGGTAAGCGTCGCCACCATCAACAGAGACCTTGAGCGCCTTGACGCCGGCGGTCTGATAGCCCAGGCCCGAGTAGCCCATGCCGAAGCGATCGGTGGTCACGCCCTGGACCACGGCCGAGGAGCCCGGCTGCTCGCGGACCGAGGCCTTGAAGTCGTTGCCCTGGAGCCCGACCTTCTTGAAGTAGCCGTAGGTGCCCGAGGCCGAGTTGCGCCCGTACAGATTGACCTTGCGGGTGCGATACGCCGGATCGGTGACACCCAGGTCTCCCCAGGTCATCTCGGGGCCGGAAACCGAAAAGGCCTTGGTCACATCCTCGATGCTGATCTCTTCAAGCGGGTTGTCCTTGTGGACATAAACCGCCAGGGCGTCGATCCCGGTGCGGAGCACGGTGGGCTCGTACCCGAACTCCGCCTCGAACTTGTCCACTTCCGAGGACTTCATCTCGCGGCTCATGGGGCCGAAGTTGGCCTGGCCCTCGATCAGGGCGGGCGGGGCGGTCGAGGAGCCCTTGCCCTCGACCGAGACCTTGGCGGACGGGTAGAACCGGCTGAACTCCTCGCCCCAGAGGGTCATGAGGTTGTTCATGGTGTCAGAGCCGATGCTGGTGATCGTGCCCGAGACGCCGCTGGTCGCCTGATAGACCGGCAACTCGTCCTTCGCGGTTCCCATCGCCACCAGCGGGATCGCCGCCAAGGCCGCAACCACACTCATCATTTTTTTCGCTCGCATGCTGATTCTCCTGAAAATCACCGGCTTGTTGCCGACAAGACATTCTTGCCTTCAGGAGTATCATTCCGTCGGACGCCAGAAAATCGTCACCGAAAAGATGAAGGTTCCATGAAGAACCCGTCAGCCCCGGCCGCACACGCTTAAACACCGCAGTTTCAAAGGTTTGCAATGGTGAAGCATGGCCCCCTACTGTGTGAGCGTTTCATGAATCCTCAGCCAGCAGGTCCTTGAGCTTCTTGATAACAGCCGGATCCTCTGGCGTCGTCCGCGGCTTGAACCGGGCCACGACCTCGCCGGCACGATTCACGACATATTTGTCAAAGTTCCACTCCGGCTCGCCCCCGATCGGCTCGGGCTGGGCGGCAAGCTGCTTATAGAGCGGGTGGGCGTCCTCCCCCTTAACGCTGATCTTGGCCATCATGGGGAAGGTCACCCCGAACTTGGACGAGCAGAACTCGGCGATCTCGGCGTTGGTTCCCGGCTCCTGGCCTGCGAAGTTGTTGGCCGGGAAGCCGATGATGACCAGCCCGTCCTTCTTGTGCTCCCGGTAGAGCTTCTCAAGCTGCTCATACTGAGGCGTGAGCCCGCATTCGCTGGCCACATTGACCATCATGATTACCTTGCCGCGAAAGGCGTCGAGCTTCTGCTTGCCGCCGTCAATTGTTTCCATCTCGTATCCGAGCACATCCTTGGTCACCATTTCCTGCTCCTCTTGCTGGGTATTCATAGGTGGCGCGGCATCCGCGCCCTGCGTAAGCACTGCTGCCTCAGTGGCTTGTGAGTTCTGAACATCCTGCTGGGCCCAGAGCGGCAACGAAACCGCGACGAGCGTGCCCGCCGCCAGCAGGGCCGATATCTGATTGAGATACTTCATGAATCCTCTCCTGTCGCGGGCCACTATGCTTCCCTACACACCGAAGTGTATCGGAAAGGCCAGATGTCAAACCCCGCCCGCCCCCATAATCTTCAGCGGACCGTTCGCTTTTCGATCAATCCCGATAGATCGATGCGAGGATCGAACAGCTTTGCGGGCAAACCATCCATTTCGGGCATGGGGCGGTACTACGAGATCACCCTAAGCGTGCGAGGATTCCCCGACCCCGATACCGGGTATTTGGTCGGAATCCATGAAATCGACGCCATCGTTCGAGAGAAGCTCGTCCCCCTGATCGCCGCACGCTGCGATCAGGACCCAACCACCGATCCCGCCTCGATGCTCAATGAGCTCTGGAAAGCCGCCGAGTCGGGCATGGACCACGAACTGCGAAGCGTCGCCTGGGCCCTGTCCCCGTACTATTGCGTAGAAATGACCGCCGCCACCCGCACATCCACCTCCGTCCTCATCCGCCAGCGCTTCGAGTTCGCCGCCGCCCATCGCCTGCACACGCCCGCGCTCAGCGACAACGAGAACGCCCGATTCTTCGGCAAGTGCAACAACCCCAGCGGGCACGGGCACAACTACCGCCTCGAACCCTGCGTGCGGGTGCCGCTGGAAATGATCGAGCGGGTCAATGTCCAGGACGGCCTCCAGCAGGCCGTCAACCGCGTGCTGCTCGAACGACTGGACCACAAGTTCCTCAACACCGACTGCGACTGGTTCAATCAGAGCAAGGGCGGCGTGATCTCCTCGATCGAGAACATCGCCCGCGTATGCTACCAGCAACTGGCCCCTGCGATCAGCCAACTCGGCGAGGGCATCGAGCTGGTGTCCATAACGGCGTGGGAGACGGAAAAAACCTCCGCGATCTATCCCGGCGATGCCCACAACTGAGCGGCCCTCCCCAACAATCAACCTGTGACCGATCCCCAACGCATCCTGCTGATCCGCCCCAGCGCCCTGGGCGATGTCTGCCGCAGCGTGTGCGTGCTGGCCGCGCTCAAGCAGCGGTTCCCCGGTGCCCAGATCGACTGGTTGGTGCAGGACTCCTTCGTCCAGGCGATCGAGCACCACCCCGCCCTGCACCGCGCGATCCCTTTCCCGCGCAAGCGGTTCGGCGAACAGTGCAAGAAGGGCCGGTTCGGGGGCGTGCGGCGCTGGCTGAGGGAACTCAAGCGGACCCGGTATGACATGGCCATCGACGCCCAGGGCCTCGCCCGCTCGGGGTTCTTCGCGTGGTGCACCCGCGCGCCCCGCAGGATCGGCTATCGCGATGCCCAGGAGATCGCGTGGATCTTCCTCAACGAGCGGGTCGAGGCACCCCGCTCGCTGCACAGCGTGGACCGCATGCTCCGCCTCGCCGATACCGTGGGTGCCGATGTCTCCCGTCCCGACATGCGCCTCCACGCCGCCCCCGACGATCTCTCCCAGGTCATCATCGAATACCCCGAGCCCTACGCCGTCATCGCCCCCACCTCACGCTGGCCGGGCAAATGCTGGCCGATCGAACGCTTCCGCCAGCTCACAGAACGGCTCATCAACCATTCCCAGATCCAGCGCATCGTCATCGTCGGCGGCCCCGGCGAGCGCCTCGGCTGCGCCCCGCTGCTCGAATACGCCGAGGGGCATCCCCGCATCACCGATCGCGTGGGATCGACCTCCATCGCCCAGCTCATGGCCATCATCGCCCGCTCCAAGCTCCTGGTGGCCAACGACTCGGCCGCCCTGCACATGGGGGTCGGCTTCAATCGCCCCCTCGTGGCCCTTCTGGGCCCGACCGACCCGGCCCTCGTGGGCCCCTACCGCCGCCAGGACGATGTCATCCGTCACACTCATCCCGAAGACGAACTCGATTTCAAGGACCAGCAGAGCGCGGAGATGATGGAGCGGATTAGCGTCGATGAGGTCTACGCGGCCTGCGACGCCCGGCTCCAAGCCCCGGTCATCCTCAACAAATAAAAACCGGCCCGTGGGGGCCGGTTTGTGGTACATGATTCATTCAATCAGGCGGTCGCGCCCGCGTGGGTATGGGCGAACTCCTTCATGAAGGCCACCAGCGCCTCGCAGCCGGCCTTGGGGAATGCGTTGTAGATCGAAGCGCGCATGCCGCCGATCGAGCGGTGCCCGGCCAGCGTGGTCAGCCCCTTCTTCTCCGCTTCCTCAGTGAACTGCTCATCGAGCTGCTCGGTGGGGCACTTGAAGGTGATGTTCATGTCCGAGCGGTCCTCAGTGACCGCGTGCGGCGTAAAGAAGTCCTGCGAATCGATGAAATCGTAGATCACCGCCGCCTTCTCCCGGTTCCGCTCGGCCATCGCCGTCAGGCCGCCCTCGGCCTTGATCCACTTGAACACCTCGCCCATCAGGTACACCCCGAAGGTCGGAGGCGTGTTGTAACGCCCCTCCTTCTTGGCGCACAGCCCGTACTGCATCATTTTGGGCAGCTCACGGACCGGGTTGTTGATCAGTTCCTTCTTGCCGATCAGCAGCGTGATCCCCGACGGCCCCAGGTTCTTCTGGGCACCGGCATACACCAGGCCGAACTTGGAGAAGTCCATCGGGCGCGAATAGATGTTGCTGCTCATGTCCGCGACGAGGAACGCGCCCTTGGGCGGCGTGGGCTCGTCCTTGAACTCGGTGCCCATGATCGTGTTGTTGCTGGTGAACTGCACATAGGCCGGGTTCTCGGAATACCGCACCTGATCGCCCTTGGGGATGAAGTTGTAGTTCTTGTCCTTGGACGAGCCGCAGATATGCACATTCCCGTAGTGATGCACCTCGTCGATCGAGTCGTTGGCCCATTTGCCGGTCTGGAAATAATCCGCGGTGCGCCCCTCAGGCAGGAAGTTGGCCGGGACCATGTAGCACTGGCTCGTCGCCCCGCCCTGCATCCAGAAGATCGACATGTTACTGGGGATGTTGCCCACCTCGCGGCACGCCGCCTCGGTCTCGTAGGTGATGCGATCAAAGAACTGATTCCGGTGAGAGTGCTCCAGGATCCCGATCCCCGATTCGAAGATGTTCCAGAGATCCTTCTGCGCCTGCTTCAGCACGGATTCGGGCAGGCACGCCGGGCCCGCGGAGAAGTTGTACACGCGATCTGACATGAAATGCTCCTTGGATCATCCCGCCAGCGCGGGGATAGATGGTCTACGCAAGTATATTCCCGCCGCTCATTCGGCGGCGGCCGCTTGGGGGACCGAATCGCTCAGCTCGTGGCCATTGACGATGTGCAGCGGCGTGCCCGTATCGCGAAACGCCTCCACGATCCGCACGACCTCCTGGCCCACGGCGTCCTGCGCCTGGTCCGTCGAAGCGCCCACATGGTGCGTCAGCGACACGCCCGCAAGGGCCGCGATCTCCGTCGTCCAGTCGCCCTGCTTGAACGATGGCTGGTCCTGATAGACATCCAGCCCGGCCCGCAGGCCCTTGGTCCTGATGGCGTTGATCAGCGCCTTCTCATCCACGATCTCGCCGCGGGAGGTGTTGATGAAATACGCCCCGTCCTTCATCGCGGCAAAGAAACCCGGTCCGCACAGCTCGTGCGTATCTGGCGTGGCCGCCACATGCACCGAAACGATGTCCATCTCGCCAAGCGCCTCACTGAGCGCATCGCGGGTGTACGGGATCAGGGCGATCCCCAGCGCCCGGGCCGTGTCCTCACGCAGCGAGCGGGACTGGGCCGAAACCTTCATCCCAAACGCCTGAGCCCGCTTGATGACCTCGGTGCCGATCGAGCCCATGCCCACCACCAGCAGCTTTCGCCCCTTGAGCCCGCGGGCCTTGGAGTACTCCTGCTTGTCCCAATGCCCCTGGGATAGTTCCTTGGTCTGCTGAGCGATCCGCCGATCGAGGTTGATGATGTGCCCGAAGGTCAGCTCCGCCACCGCCACCGCGTTCATCCCGGGGCAGTTGCACACGGGGATCCCCTTGGCACCCGCCGCCTCGGTATCGATGTTGTCGTACCCGGCCCCGCCGCGGATGATCAGCGCCAGGGCATCGGCCCCCTCGATCACCGACGCGGGGACCTTGGTGGAACGCACGCACAAGACTTGGGCATCGGTCGCCTTCAGGGCCGCCGGGAGGGTTTCGGGCCCCAGGTTATCATCGACATGGACCTCGCATCCCAGCGCTTCGAGCCCCTCGATCGCTTCGCTGTCGAACTTGTCCGCCACCAGCACACGGATCGGTTGGTCATTGCCCATCGCTCGGTCTCCTCTTTTCCGCGTCCTCCCGGCCACCTGCGGCGGCCTCAATCACGGGATTCTATCACCACGATCGCGAAAAACAGCGGAATCCCGTGGCACCGGGCCCCACGAAAGCGTGTGCGGATCAGGATGCTCTATGGTTAGATCAATCTCGCGGCTGGCCCGTATTGATCTCGCTGCCCCCAAAGTCGATCCCGCGAAGCCCACCCCGCGTCCAGCGGTAGTAGCCCGGGTAGTAATCGGAGGTATCGGTGTCCTTCTGGATCATCGTCGGATCTGGCCGATGAGGATCCCGCGGCCTGAAGCCCTGATTTGCGTCCTGCGTATCACGCACCGACACCGAGCCGTCGAACATCAGGATCGGCTGGCGGGCGCCGGGCTCGAAGAAAAGCGTCCCAGGATCCTCTGCGTAATGCCGATCGGTGGTGTCGTAGATGTAGGCCTTGCTCGATGGGAAGGCGACATGCGTGAATCGACGGCTCACAAGAAACGCGTGTCGATTCCGTGTAAAAGAATAATAGCTGGCTCTATGCTGATGGATCGGTAAAAGTCTGCCCTGTTTCACATCAACCGAATATGTCGTGACTGCGGTCTCGTATGAACTCTCGAACTTGCGGTACAACTGGACGGTCGTGTAATCTCCGATGGGCCGTTCAGCCCGTTCCATCTGCTCTGCGTCTTCCGGACACGCGGCGACGGTCTCTTCAAGATTACCGCTCAGGTAGTCCTTGAAGACCAGATGCGAGAACCAGAGATTTGCGAACCAACTTGGCCCGTATCCTGTCGAGCGTGGGATGTAAGGATTGCCTGTCCAATCTCTGATAATACTCACCACTTGGTATCGTACGGATTCGATTTCGTCCGCGGCATCACGCAGGTCCGAGTACGGCGTCTCATAGTTGCCCGGTTTCCAGTTGAACGCCGGGATCGTGTCCCTGAATGCTCCGCCGTAGTTGATCGCCCCCGTGCCCATCTGCCGCAAATTTGTCTGGCAGAGCAGCGTCCTCGCCGAGTTGCGGGCCCCGCTGAGTGCCGGCAGCAGCAGCCCGATCAGCAGCGCGATGATGGCGATCACCACCAGCAGTTCGATGAGCGTAAAACCACCGCGCACGCCCGCCCCCGAGGTCCCGGAATGGTTCTGTTGTGGAGACATGTTGAAAATAAATATCGGCTGAACGCCTACGAATATACCCGATTATTCGTCCGCACGCAAGGGTCAGGTTCCACCCATGCGGGTCCGATTTTACTCGATTGGGCCGATCCCACCACCTCAACGGGCGTA